>NZ_JBIKHV010000013.1:0-55144 GCF_044361985.1 Limnohabitans sp.
CGTGATCAGCCACCGCTCGGGTGAGACCGAAGACTCCACCATCGCTGACATCGCCGTGGGCCTGAATGCCGGGCAGATCAAAACCGGCTCCATGAGCCGCTCAGACCGCATGGCCAAATACAACCAGCTGCTGCGCATCGAAGAAGACTTGGGCGAAGTGGCGGTGTACCCCGGCCGTTCAGCGTTTTACAACCTGCGTTAAACACCTGCCATGGGCAACCGTATCGTTCCCGTTGTGCTGATCGCCTTGCTGGCGATCGTGCAGGCCCAGCTGTGGTTTGGCCGAGGTGGGGTGCCCAACGTGGCTGAGCTCGAGCGTGAGTTGCAGCAACAAAAAGTGGCCAACGAAACAGCCCGCCGCCAAATTGAACAGCTCAGCGCCGAGGTCAATGACCTCAAGGAAGGGCTGAACATGGTGGAAGAGCGCGCGCGCCAGGAGTTGGGCATGGTCAAACCCAACGAAATCTTTGTACAGATCGCCAAATGACGCCGCCATCCGGGATCGATGCCAGCCGGGCGGCATGCGCCAGGTGAAACGCATCGCCATTTTGGGGGCGCAAAACACCGGCAAGTCTTGGTTGGTACAAGCCTTGACTTCACAGCGAAGCACGCAAGGCTGGCTGATCTCGGACACATCGCCCCTCTTGACAGCGGTCTTCAAGCACCTGATGTTTGCCGACGAAAGCCTTTACCCCATGGCTTTGGCGCAGCAGGCTTTGGTCGACACCACCTTGGTCACGGGTCTCGATTTGCCAGAAGTCGGTGCTGGACTGAAAAGCGATTTCCCTCACGAGCGCAGCCTTGTCGACAGCTTGCTGCGGCAGGCACTGGAGCGCGCTGGCATCGCCTACCGGGTGGTCTACGGCCAAGGCCACCAACGGCTGAACAATGCGCTTTTGGCCTTGGGTCTGCCCGGTGAAGACCCTGCTGCTCGCCTGGTGCGCGAGCGGGCGCAATTCGCCATCAACCAGGGCCGCACCGTCTGGCAATGCAACGAGTGCAGCGACCCCGAATGCGAACACAAATTATTCACCCGATTGCTGTCCCAGCGTTTGGATTGAACACCCGTGTCAGTGAACCGAGCCCCCCGACAGATCGGCGGGCAGACCCGTGAACAGGCCAGCCGCATCGACCGGGTCGAAGCGGTATTGCGCACCGCAAAAATCACAACCCACTTCGACTTGCCCTTGCTCCGCGATGATGCCTTCGACCTCTTCGGCGCCCAGGCTGCGGATCATGTTGCCCACGCGTTCGCGGTTGCAGCGGCAAGCAAAGCGGGGGCCGCTCTCACCGATGAAGGGCTCAAAACGGGCCAGTGGCTCTTCCCAATACAAGCGGTGCAAAATGGTTTCGGCGTCCAGCGTGAGCAATTCTTCGCGCTTGAGGCTTTTGCTCAAAATAGCGATGCGGCTGAAGTCTTCGCTTTGTCCCAGCACCGATTCACGCATGAGCGAATCGACCTGGCCCGCCAAATTACCCTCCCCCTCAATGGGCAGTCGTTGGATCAACAAACCCGCGGCGACCTTGTCGTCGGCTGCCAACACCAGCACGGTGTCAAGCTGCTCTGACTGCAACATGTAGTGCTCCAGCACCTCGCTGATGTTTTCAAGTTTCTCGCCCTGGTCGCCAAACAAGGGCACCACACCCTGGTAGGGTTGCTGACCAGGCAATCGGTCTAGCGGGTCAAGGGTGATCGCGCAGCGGCCTTCGTTGTTCACATTCACCATCTGGCTCAAGCTGGCGTTGTCCGCCACCTCGCCCACCTGGGTGCAGGTGGCGCGCAGGCTCAGGTCAGGTTGCACCTCGACCACGCCCAGCTTGACTGGGCCATCGCCAAAAATCTGCAGCACCAAAGCGCCATTGAATTTGATGTTGCCCTGCATCAGCACACCCGCAGCGGCCATCTCACCCAGCAGTTGGCGCACAGGCGCCGGGTAAGCCCCCGTCTCGGAGTTGGCGGCGCGACGGGCCAAAATGTCTTGCCAGGCATCGGTCAGTCGGACCAGCATGCCGCGAACAGGGAGGCCTTCAAAAATGAATTTATGGAGTTCAGACAAAGTTCAATCAACAACCCCTTGGGGCTGATCCTTAAAAATAGGGTGTGAGCATGAAAAGGCCGAGAAAACGACGAGGAAAGACAGAAAATCTCAGCCGATTTTCTTCAGCCCGGCCTTGAATCGGCGAGCATTTTCCACATAGTGGCGAGCGCTTTGGTGAAGGCCTTCGATCTGCTCGGCACTCAATTCACGCACCACCTTGGCAGGCGTGCCCATGATCATCGAGCCATCGGGAAATTCCTTGCCCTCAGTCACCAAAGAGCCTGCCCCCACCAGGCAGTTTTTACCAATCTTGGCGCCGTTCAGCACCACCGCGCCAATACCCACCAGCGAACCATCGCCGATGGTGCAACCGTGCAACATGACCATGTGGCCCACGGTCACATTTTTACCGACCGTGATGGGTTTGCCATGGTCAGCATGCATCACACTGCCATCCTGGATGTTGCTGCCCTCGCCGATCTCGATGGTTTCGGTGTCGCCGCGAACAGTCACGCCAAACCACACACTGGCATCGGCCGCAATCTTGACCGCGCCCATGACCTGCGCGCTATCGGCCACCCAGGCGCTGTCGGCCACTTCGGGGATGTGTGAATCGAGTTGATAAAGGGCCATGCGGAGTCTCCTGTCGCTGCGGACTTCTGAAAACCTACAATTGTAGGGATCCTCGCGGCACACCGTGACCCCCTGATTTTTCATCACCATGCATTCTTTGCGAACCGCAAGCCTGGGCCCCTGGGCACAAACCGACCCGGTATTGAAGGCCCAGGCCACCTTGGCACTGGAACTGCATCTGCCCGTGGGCGCTGACGACCTGTTGAGCGCACCGAGTTCGGGTCCTGGCCGTGCAACCCGCCCCGCCCTGGTACCCCATACACAACTGAAAGCCAAGTCGATGACCACCGCCGAAGGGCGTGCCATCTTGGTGCATTCGATCGCACACATCGAGCTCAACGCCATTGATCTGGCGCTGGACGTGGTCTGGCGCTTTGCGGGCCTGCCCGAGGCTTTCTACAAAGACTGGGTGCGCATTGCGCAAGAAGAAGCCAAGCATTTCATGCTGTTGCGCAACCACCTGGTGGGCATGGGCTTTGACTACGGCAGCTTTCCCGCGCACAACGCCCTGTGGGACATGGCCGAGCGCACCCAGGGCGATGTGCTGGCCCGCATCGGCATCGTGCCGCGCACCATGGAGGCCCGGGGGCTGGATGCCTCACCCGGCGTGAAAAACAAATTGGTCAGTGGCGGCGACCACCGTGCCGGCGAAATTCTGGACATCATCTTGCATGACGAAATCGGCCATGTGGCCGCGGGCAACCGCTGGTACCGCTACTTGTGCGCGCAACGTGGACTGGACCCGCTGAGCAGCTACGCTGAATTGATCGTCCGCTACGACGCCCCCAAACTGCGCCCACCCTTCAACATGGCGGCACGGCGTCTGGCAGGTTTTGAAGAGGCGGAATTGGACGCCCTGCGCTAGCCCCGCGGGTGGTGCGCCGCATGCAAAGTCTTGAGCCGCTCACGCGCCACGTGGGTGTAAATGGTGGTGGTCGAAATGTCGGCATGCCCCAGCAGCATTTGCACCGCCCGCAAATCGGCACCGTGGTTGAGCAAATGTGTGGCAAAGGCATGGCGCAGCGTGTGCGGTGACAGCGGCGCAGTGATGCCCGCCTCGATGGCATAACGTTTGACGAGACTCCAGAACATGACACGCGACATGCCGGTTCCCGGCTTTGGGCCACTGGTGGTGACAAACAGATCTTGGGTTTGGCGCTGCCCCAGCAATGCCGGTCGCGCCAAGCTGAGATAGCGCTGCAGCCATTCACGGGCCTCTTCACCAAAAGGCACCAGACGCTCTTTGCTGCCCTTGCCCATGATGCGCAAAACGCCTTCGTTCATGGAGACATGCAGGGTCTTGAGTTGCACCAACTCGCTCACGCGCAGACCGCTGGCGTACAACAGCTCCAGCATGGCGCGGTCACGCAGCCCGAGGTGGGTGGCCGCATCGGGCGCGCACAGCAGTGCATCGACCTGGGCTTCGCCCAGGGTCTTGGGCACACGCAAGGCTTGTTTGGCCGCCAACATGCGCAGCGTGGGATCGGCTTGAACCAGGCTCTCGCGCAGCGCCCAACGGAAATAGCGCTTGAAGACCGTGAGCCGACGATTGGCCGAGGTGGCCTTGGTTTGGCCATGGCGTTCGGCAAAATACGCTTGCAGGTGGTGCTCTTGGGTGGCGTCCAGCGCCAGCCCTTGGTTCAAAAACAGCCAGTTGGCGAACAACACCAGATCGCGGCGGTAGGCCGCCAAGGTGTTGGCGGCCAGCCCGTCCTCCAGCCAAAGCGCCTCGGCAAAGCGGTCGATGGCGTTCTGGCTGGCCTCGTGCATGCGCTGAACTCAGTCCAGCTTGAGTTTTTGCGCTTCGACCACTTTCTTGTAAACCTCGAACTCGGCCTTGATCTGGGCTGCGAACTCCTCGGGCGAGTTGGCCACCACCAAAGAACCCGTGTCCTGGATGCGCTTGCTCACAGCCGGGTCTTGCAGGGCTTTTTTCACACCGTTGCTGATCTTGTCGATCACGTCTTTGGGCAGGTTTTTGGGGCCCAGAATGCCGTAATAGGCCATGCGGTTGACAGGCTCCAGACCGATCTCCTTGAAGGTCGGCACATTGGGCAACTGGGGCAGGCGCTGGGGCGCTGCCACCACAATCGGCACCAGTTTGCCGGCCTGAATAAAGGGCAAAGCCGAAGGCAGGTTGTCAAAAATGATCGGCACCTGTCCAGCCACTGTGTCGTTCAGAGCCGGGCCTGCACCACGGTATGGGATGTGGGTGATGAAGACGCCCGCCAAGCTCTTCCAGAGCTCGGTCTGCAAGTGGCCAATGCCACCTGTGCCCGACGAAGCATAAGAATACTTGCCAGGGTTTTTCTTCAGCTCAGCCAAAAAGCCCTGATAGTCCTTGGCCGGAAAGCTCGGGTGCACCGCGATCACATTGGGGGTGGCCGCAATGTTGATGATGGGCGTGAAGTCGGTGGTGGGGTTGTACGGAATCTTGGGGTTGATTGCTGGGTTGGCGGCGGTGGTCGACACCGTGGCCATGCCCAGGTTGTAACCATCCGGCACGGCGCGCACGGTTTCGCTCGCGCCAACCACACCGCCCCCGCCCGCCTTGTTTTCGACGATCACGCTCTGACCCAGCGCCTTACCCAAAGGCTCCGAGATAACCCGCGCCACGATGTCGGTGGTGCCACCCGGGGCAAAAGGAACTTGCAGCTTGATGGGCTTGGAGGGGTAAGCTTGCGCCCAAACCGAACCACTGACCATCACTGTTGCAGCCAAACCGGCCACAGAAACCAAATCACGACGCTTCATTCAGAACCTCCTTTAAAGAATCAACATGATATGCAAAAAATACCCGCCAGCGTGAGGGGGGAAACCCATAAAAACAGCCCAAAGCCCCTCATCACCCGAAGGTGACAGGTCAGCGCCCAGGCCACCATCGCGCTCAGTTATCCTCAGGCCGTGAACTTTGCCCAACTGCTCTTTCCCGATTTTTCGCTGATCTTGTGCGGCTACCTGATTTGCCGCTACACCGCACTGAACCGTCCTGTGTGGCAACAGGTCGAAAGTCTGGTCTATTTTTTCCTCTTTCCGGTGCTGCTGTTTCACTCGATTGTGAAAAGCCCGCTTGACCTGAACGCAGCTTCTAGCCTCATCGGTGCTGGCCTGAGCCTGGGCGCGTGCGCCATTGCCTTGTCTTACAGCCTGCCCTACTGGCCCATTTTGGGCAAAAGGATTGACCGGCGTGAGCACGCCGCCAGCGCCCAGGTGGGCTTTCGCTTCAACTCCTTCATTGCCCTGGCACTGGCCGAACGCCTGGCTGGCCCCGAAGGCCTGCTCATGATTTCGGTGCTGATCGGGGTGTGTGTGCCACTGTTCAACATCGGTGCGGTGTGGCCGATGGCCAGGCACGCCAAAACCGGTTTTTTGCGTGAACTCGTGCGCAACCCGCTGATCATCGCCACGTGCTCGGGCCTGATGGCCAACTTGCTGGAGTTTCAGATTCCCCCATGGCTGGACCCCAGTGTCAGCCGCATCGGAGCAGCCTCTTTGGCCTTGGGCTTGATGGCTGCGGGCGCTGGCATGAAATTGGGCACCTTGCGCCAGGGCAAGTTGCTGGGCACCGGCGTGTTGCTGGTCAAGCACCTGCTGCTGCCCCTTATTGCAGCGGGCATGGCCCATCTTTTTCGGCTCAACCCCATGCAAACCACGGTCTTGCTGGCGTTTTCGGCCTTGCCCACGGCATCGACCTGCTACGTGCTGGCCGCACGCATGGGCTACAACGGCCCCTATGTGGCAGGGCTGGTCACGCTGTCCACCCTGGCGGGCATGTTGAGTTTGCCCTTTGCGCTGGGCGTACTGCGCTGAGCGTGCTGCGCTGAGCTTCAAGCCCTGGCCAATGACCAGGCCACCTGCTCCTGAACCACAGGGTCGGGGTGCCATGCGTGTGCCAACAAGGCCTCTTGCAGTTCTTTGCGCTCTTTGACATCAAGCAAGCCAGAGGCCAGCGCATTGCCTGCGGCCAGTGCCAGGTTGCGCAGCCAGCGGGCGTGGCCGATGCGCCGGATGGCACTGCCTTCGGTGCGGTGCAAAAATTCGGCCTCGTTCCAGGCCATCAATGCCGCGATGCCGGCATCGCCCAAACCTTCGCGCGCTTGCCAGTCGGGCAATGCACTGACTTGTGCAAACTTGTTCCAAGGGCAAACCAGCTGGCAGTCGTCACAGCCGTAAATGCGGTTGCCAATCAGCGGGCGAAGTGCTTCATCGATCGGGCCTGCATGCTCGATCGTCAGGTAAGAAATGCAGCGCCGGGCATCCAGCTGGTGCGGCCCCACGATGGCCTGGGTGGGGCACACGTCGATGCAAGCGGTGCACTGGCCGCAATGCGCTGAGGCCGCAGGCGTTTCGGGCAAGGCAAAGTCAACAAACAACTCGCCCAAAAAAAACATCGACCCCGCCTCGCGGCTGAGCACCAGCGTGTGTTTGCCACGCCAGCCCAGGCCACTGCGGGTGGCCAGCTCGGCCTCCAGCACCGGTGCCGAGTCGGTGAACACGCGGTGACCAAACGGGCCGATAGCGTGCGCGATCAGTGCTTGCAGTTTTTGCAGGCGGCTGCGCAAAACCTTGTGGTAGTCCCGTCCCCGGGCATAGACCGACACCACCGCTTGCCCGGGCTGCAAACTGCGGGCGGTTTCGCGGGCCAGCCAATCGGGCGGCGTGCCGTGCGGTAGGTAATCCATGCGTGCGGTGATCACACTCACCGTGCCTGGCACCAGTTCGGCTGGACGGGCTCGCTTGAGGCCATGCGCAGCCATGTACCCCATGCTGCCGTGAAAACCAGCGGCCAGCCAGGCCTGTAATCCGGGCTCTGCCGAGGTCAAATCGATGCCACTGACGCCAATTTGGGACAATCCCACCTCACGCGCCCAGATTTGAATTTGGGGCCACAGTTCAAGAAGGTCGATTTGAGTACGTTGAGCAGTCACCCGCCGATTGTAGGAAGCCCGGCTATAGCCACCACAATGTCCCCGGCCCCCAGCCCGGTTTGGGAGGCACTTTGGCCTGACGAATCCGCCACCCAAGCCTTTGCCACCCAGCTGGCGCAGGCCTTGCAAACCTGGCCTGGCGGGCGAGATGGCTGCATCGAATTGCGCGGCAATCTGGGGACAGGCAAAACCACCTTGGTGCGCCACTTGCTGCGTGCCGCCGGGGTGCAAGGTCGCATCAAAAGCCCCACGTATGCCGTGGTCGAGCCCCACCAAGCGGGCTCAGGCGAGGCCGCTTGGCCCATCTGGCATTTTGACTTTTACCGTTTCAATGACCCGCAAGAGTGGGAAGACGCCGGTTTTCGAGACATCTTTGCCGGGCCAGGGCTCAAATTGATGGAATGGCCCGAGAAAGTGGCGGGGCAGTTGCCACCGCCCGATTGGGCCATTGCGCTGGAGGCCATCGACGAGCATCAACGCCGCGTGCGCATCAGCGCCGGCACACCCAGGGGCCAAGGCTGGCTGCAGTCGTGGCAACAAGGTGCAGCAGATGCGGGCTGACCGCCGCCGATTATTGAAGGCTGGAATGCTGGCACTCAGTCTGGGGGCCAGTCATCTGGCGCGCGGCGCCAGCATGCTGGCTGTGCGCATCTGGCCTGCCCCCGATTACAGCCGAGTCACCCTCGAGTCGGACACCCCACTCAAAACCACACAGACCTTCATCGCCTCCCCACCCCGGCTGGCCGTGGACATTGAGGGCCTGCAACTGAACGCGGCTTTGCGCGAACTGGTGGGCAAGGTCCAGACATCCGACCCCAATATCGCGGGCATCCGTGTGGGCCAATTCAATGCCAACGTGGTGCGCCTGGTGATCGACCTGAAGCGCCCCATCGCGCCACAGGTCTTCACCTTGCCACCGGTCGCGGCCTATGCCCACCGGCTGGTGCTCGACCTCTACCCCAGCGAGCCCATTGACCTGCTGGAACAACTGATTCAGGAGCGGGTGACTGCCAAAGCGCCCCCGCTGCTCAGTGGACTGCCGTCGCCCTCGGCCGCAGTGAATGACCCCTTGGGTGAGCTGATTGCCCGGCAGACCTCGCCCTTGCCGTCCACCCGCCGACAAGACCTGCTGCCCCCGCCTGCCGTGTCCATGGACCGGCCTGACCACCCGCCACGGCTCGACAAAGTCCCAGACATGACCGAGCGGCTGATCGTGATCGCACTGGACCCAGGCCACGGCGGTGAAGACCCTGGGGCCATCGGTCCCGGCGGCACGAGAGAAAAAGACGTGGTGCTCAAAATCGCCAAAATGCTGCGTGACCGCATCAACACAAGCAGCGCCAACGGCAACCCGATGCGCGCCTTCCTCACACGCGATGCCGACTTTTTTGTGCCGCTGCATGTCCGCGTGCAAAAAGCCCGCCGTGTGCAAGCTGACCTGTTCGTCAGCATCCATGCCGATGCATTTTTCACACCGCAGGCCAGCGGGGCCAGCGTATTTGCACTCAGCCAGGGGGCCGCCTCCAGCAGTGCTGCCCGCTGGATGGCGCAAAAAGAAAACACGGCCGACCTGATCGGCGGCATCAATCTGGGCAGCCAGGACGCGCAGGTGCAACGCACGATGCTCGACATGAGCACCGCCGCGCAAATCAAGGACAGCTTGAAATTAGGCGACAGCCTGTTGCGAGAGATCGGGGGCGTGGGCCGATTGCACAAGCCCCGGGTCGAGCAAGCCGGCTTTGCCGTCCTCAAAGCGCCGGACATCCCCAGTGTGCTGGTGGAGACCGCCTTCATCAGCAACCCGCAAGAAGAAGAAAAGCTGCGCAGCGAGGACTACCAAAAGCAACTCACCGAGGCCTTGCTGCGGGGTATCCAGCAGTACTTTGCACGAAACCCACCGCTGGCAAGGAACCGCAGCATTTGAACAACGCCAGGTCGACGCTGAAGCGCCGAGCTACAACACAGCCGACTGGCTCGTCACCACATCCCGGTCAAACTGCGCCATCGCCGCAAGCGTCAAAGGGTCAGTGGCCAGTTCGGCAGCAAACTCTGGCCGCACGGTGACGGCATGGGCGCCGCAGGCGATCAGGCGCGAGAGCACATCGGCCGACTTGATGCTGGCGGCCAGCAGTTGCAGCCCATCGGCCTGCACGGCCACGCAGGCCTCAATCAGCGACCAGACATCGCGCCCCTCGGCCTGCAGACGCCCCACATAGGGCGCAACAAAGTGGGCCCCTTGCGCCCGCGCCCACAGCAATTGCATCGGGTTGGACAAACCCGTCAGCAGCGTGGGTACGCCCCAAGCTTGCACTTCGCGCAGCACGGGCTGCCAGTCTGGGTGGCATGGCAGCTTGACGGTCAAGCGCACACGGGCCTGCACGGCGGCAGGCAGCAGCCCCTCGAGCCATTGCGCAGCTTCGCCCACTTCGGCGCGGGGCAGTTGCAGCATCAACTCAGAAATATTGGCTTCTCCCGCCTGCGCCACCAGTTGCAAATAGCCGGGTAGGCTGACCGGCAGACCCGCTTGCATCACCAGCGTGGGGTTGGTGGTCACGCCCTGCACGGGCGGGCAGCCTGCGGGCAAGGTCCATTGGTGGGCATCGGCACAGTCGAGGTAAAACTTCATGCTGCGTCTTGTTTCAGAAAAATATCTTTGTCCGGGAAAAACTGGCTGTGCAGCGGTAACAAGGCCCCGCCCAAAGCGCGGGCATGCGCCCCCACTTGGCCCGCCAGCAGTTGCGGCTGGTGCATGCCGTCAAAACGGTACTGGGCCAGCGCGTCTTGCGTGGCAGCCATCAGGGCGGTCATGAGCGGCGCACCGAGTGAGCCGTCCATCACCACCGCATCCAGGTCCAGCAAGGCGGCAGAACTCGCCACGGTCATGGCCAGCGCCTGGCTGGCTTGCGCGATCCAGGGTGCTGTGAAGTCGGCATAGGCCGTGTCCATGATGCTGTCTTGGTGGATCAACAAGGGGTCGTGCCCTGCGGCGAGCAAGGCTTGCTCAAGCTGCCAGCCAGAGGCTTTTTGCAGCAACTGCGGCGGCATGCCCAAGCCCCTGGACTCGGACGTGGCCAAGCCCACCGGCAGCGAGCCAATGGCCCCGGCGTTGCCGCGCTCGCCGTTCATGATGTGGCCCGACAGCACCAGACCACCGCCGATGAAGGTGCCTACAAACACGTATAAAAAACTGCGCACACTGCGGCCATGGCCTTGCAGCAACTCGGCCACGCAGGCGGCGGTGGTGTCTTTGGCAAACACCACGGGCAAATGGGTCAGGCGCTGCACCTCGGCCTGCAAGTCGATGTGTTCCCAGCGGGCCAGCGCCTGGACGGCTGGGCCACCCATCAGGTCAGCCCATTTGTGCAGCGACAAAGGCGCCGTCAGGCCCACGCCCACGGTGCGGGGCCACAAATCGCCCATGCGTTCTTTCAGGGTTTGCAGCCCTTGCGCCATCGACTGGAACAGCACATCCGGATCGGGGTAGTCGTACAGCACCTCCACCCGCTCCACGGGCTGCCCCGTGAAGTTGGCCACCAGCAACTCCAGATTGCGCCGCCCCACCTGAATGCCCACACTGAACGCGCCTTGCGGGTTGAGCGACAGCGGCACCGAGGGCTGGCCGATCTTGCCGCGCACCCGGTCTTGCTTGACCAGCAAACCATCGTCGAGCAAACGGCCCACGATGATGGCCACCGTCTGGGTGGACAACTGGGTCAGCCGAGCCAAGTCGGCCTTGGGAATAGCCCCATGGTGACGGATGGCCTGCAGCACGGTGCGTTCGTTGAACTGGCGCATTCCGACGTGGTTGGAACCACGCATGGCGGAAATGGGGGTTGCGGAGTTCATGGGTGATGTGGTCCAAATTCAGAAAAAGATCACGCCCTTACAGAATGCGGCGTTGCCGTAACCCGAGCCCTCGCCGCTTTGCACGATCAGGCTGGCCCCTTTGATTTTCTCGTAAAAAGCGTAGCGCTCCACTGGCTCGACCTGTTCGGCCTGAAAGCCCTCGGCCACCACCAAATCGACCACCGCCTGTTGGGCGGGGGTCCGAAAATCCGGGGCGCTGTGGCTGGCGTGCATGAAGGCCGCGGGCTGCTCCACGTCGGTGGCCAGCGGAAACACCGACAACACCGCGCGGCTGACCCGCTCCAGGCTGTTGCCGGGCAGGCGCACCACGGGCTTGCCGTGGCGCAAAAAGTCGGCCGTGAAGTTGGCATCCACCACCGCCACCCATTCGCCATGGCCCATGGCGCACAGGTGCATCAACAGCTCAGGCGTGAGCAGCGGGTCAATCCCTTTCAGCATGTGGCGGCCTCTTGGGCTGCATCTTGGTCTGAATTGGAACGCAGGCTCGCCGGGTCGATCGCGCCGGTGATCAGGCCCACGATTTGCTCAGGGCTGGTTTCGCGGGTCAAGCGGCTGCAGATGATTCGGCCCTGGCGGAACACCCAGATGCGGTCCACCAGGTCAAACACCTGGCGCAGGTTGTGACTGATGATGATGAGCGGAATGCCCTGCTTCTTCAAACCCTTGATGATTTCTTCCACGCGAGCCGTCTCCTGCACGCCCAAAGCGGCGGTGGGTTCGTCCAGGATGATGAGTTTTTTGGCAAACCCGGCAGCGCGAGCAATGGCCACGCACTGGCGTTGACCGCCCGACATGCCACGCAGGCTCTCGGACATGTCCTGGATCTTCACGCCGGTGGTGGCCAGCATGCTCGCCGACTTGTCGCGCATGGCCTTGTGGTTGAGGATGGACAACGGCCCCAGGTTCAGGCGCGTGATTTCGCGGCCCAAAAAGATGTTGGCAGGCACATCCAGGTCTTCAGCCAGCGCCAGCGTCTGGTAAACAGTTTCGATGCCCTGCTCCCGCGCGTTCAGCGGCGACTCGAAATGGACCTTTCGGCCGTCCAGCAAGATGTCGCCCGAATTGGGCTGTTCGGCCCCGGTGATCAGTCGCACAAAGGTGCTTTTGCCCGCCCCGTTGTCGCCCACGATAGCGGCGTGCTCGCCGGGCAAGAGGCGGAACTGCGCATCGGTCAGGGCTTTGACCCCGCCGTAATGCTTGGTCAGTTGCTGGATTTCTAGGACAGGTGTGGAGGAGGACATGGCGGCGACTTTCACTGTGAATGGGCGCAAGCATCGCGCATTTTAAGATTTACCGCATTAGTAAAACTACTAGGTTTACTTAGTCTGGTTTTTCGTTTCCAATCCGTTCGCGGTCAAGAAAAAGCGCTTTCTGGCCGGACCTACCCCCAACAAAGGAGATACACCCATGATCACGAAACGCACATTCGGCCGCTTGGCCTTGGCCGCCACCGTCGCAGCCACACTGATTGCCTGTGGCAAAAAGGAAGAAGCCAAACCAGCCACCGCACCTGCCGCAACCGAATTGACGATTGCTTACATCACCAACGGCAATACCAACGAAGGCTGGACCTTGATCAATGGCGGCGCCAAAAAGGCCGGCTCCGTGCCAGGCGTCAAATTCATCGAATTGGCCGCAGAAAAAGGTGAGTTGTCCAAACAGCTGGCCATCGTGGAGGACATGATCACCCGCAAGGTCGGCGCGATCGCCATCGCCCCAGTGGACTCTGCCGGTATTGCCCCTGCTGTGAACAAAGCATTGGCTGCAGGCATTCCCGTGATCGCAGTGGACACTGGCATCACCGGTGCCAACATCACGTCTTACGTCGCCACCGACAACATCAAGGCCGCCAATGTGCAAGGCAAATGGGCTGCGGAACAAATCAAGGACGGCGACACGGTGATTTATGTCACGGGTGACCTGGGTCAATCGACTGGCCAGGAGCGCAAGAAAGGCTTCGTGGATGCCTTGAATGAAGGCCGTAAGAACGTGAAAATTGTCGAAGTGGCCACCACTTGGGACCAGACCATGGCCCAAAACGGTGTGGAAGCCGCACTGCGCGCCAACCCCAAAGCCAAGGTGATCGCCTGTGCATGGGACGGCGGCGCTCTGGGTGCCAAGGCCGCACTGATGGCCGCTGGCAAGAAACCCGGCAACGTGATGATTGCTGGCTTTGACGGCTCGCCTGGTGGCCTGGACATGATGAAGGACGGCTGGCAACAAGCCAACGCTGCGCAAATGCTGGCCAAGATTGGTCAAGTGGGTGTGGAAACCGCTATTGCCGCCGCCAAAGGTGGGAAAGTTGAAGCCCGCATCGACACCGGCTCCTTCCTGGTGCTGCCAGAAAACGTGGACAAGTTCGCTGCCGACTCCGGCGTGGGCCAGTTCATGAAAGTCAAGGCCAAATAAGTCAAGGCCTCGATATGGCCCACCCGGACCTGCGGGTCCGGGTTTATTTTTGAAACATCGAGAAATTTATGAAATCCATCACCCGACAAGAGTGGTACGGCGCTTTGGTAGCGGTGCTCGTGCTGGGCGTTTTGCTCAGCGTGGCCTCGCCTTACTTTTTGACCACCGGCAATCTGTCCAACATTCTGGTTCAGGCCTCGGTGATCGCCTTGCTCGCGGGGGGACAGACCTTTGTGATCCTGACCGGCGGCGTCGATCTGGCCGTAGGCGCGCTGACCGCGTTGGCGGGTGCCGTGGCCGGTCACATGATGATCAAGATGGGCATCAACCCTTATTGGGCCATGCTCGTGGCCCTGGCCATTGGCGCGGCGGTGGGCGTGTTCAACGGTTACCTGGTGGCCTTTGTTGGCATCCCGGCGTTCATCGTCACGCTCGGTGGCCTGACGCTGTGGCGCGGTCTGGCGTTTGACCTGACCGGCGGTTTTGACAACGCGGGCTTGCCCGATCCCCTGCCCTTCATCGGCTATGGCGATGTGCTGGGTGTGCCCATGCCCACGCTGATCACGGGCGTCTTTTTTGTCGTGATGGCCTTCATTTTGTCGAGCACCAAAATTGGCCGCTACGTTTACGCCATGGGCTCCAACGAAATGGGGGCCCGCCAAGTCGGCATCAACATCCGTTGGTACAAGCTGGGCGTGTATGTCATCTCGGGCCTGTGCTGCGCACTGGCGGCCATCGTGCTCATGGCCCGCATGGATTCGTCGAGCGGCAAGATGGCGCAAATGTTTGAGCTCGATGCGATAGCCGCCGTGATTTTGGGCGGCACGTCTCTCTTTGGTGGGCGCGGCAGCATCTGGGGCAGTTTGCTGGGCGCGGTGCTCATCACCATGATCCGCAACGGCATGAACCTGATGGAAGTCTCGCAGTTCAAACAAATGATGGCGATTGGCGCGGTGGTGATCGTGGCCGTGTGGATCGACGTGGTGCGCCGCAAGCACCTGCTCAAAAAATAAGCCGCCAACGTGTCTTCATTGGGTTTTCCCGTCATCTTTCAACCTGTGGCCTGACCCTTCAGGCCGCACCACTGCCCCCACCAACGCCCATGACCATGCCAATTTTTGTGCTCGGCGAAGCCCTGATGGACTGCATCGCCCAGCCCGATGGGCGGCTCTTGCCGTGCATGGGTGGCAGCCCCTTCAACTTGGCCCGCGCCGCTGCACTGCGTGGGGCCAACGTGGCTTACCTCAACCCCTTGTCCAATGACCTGTTCGGCCAGGGCATGGCGCAGTTGCTGCAAAAAGACGGCGTGCAGCTGCCTGGCGGCACCAGTCGTTTGCCCACCTCACTGGCCGTGGTGCAAGTCACGAACGGCCAACCGAGCTACGGTTTTTACCGTGAAGGCATTGCCGACCGCGACTACTCCGTGGACGGCATCGTCGGTTTGCTGCGCCAGCAAAAAACGCTGGGCATTTTGCACACGGGCTCCTTGCTGCTGATTCCGCCTGAGCACAGCAAAGTGGTGGCCATTCTGAAAGCGGCCCGCGAGATGGGCTGGACCATCAGCGTGGACATCAATCTGCGGCCCAAAGCAGCGCCTGACTTGGCGCAGTATGTGCAAGCCCTGCGCGAGGTGATCGCCCTGACCGACTGGCTGAAAGCCAGCGACGAAGACCTGGAAACCATGGGTTTTGCGGGCGTCGCGATCAGCGAATCAGCCCGCTTGGTGCATGCCTTGCGCGAGTTGCTTGAGTTGCGTGATTTGGGTACGGGTGTGGCACCGAATGCCTTGAGCCGAGTGGCCCTGACCTTTGGCGGCGACGGCGCTTATCTGGACATCGAAGGCCAGACCCACAGCCTGCCCGTGCCGCACATCAACGTGGCCGACACTGTGGGCGCAGGCGACACTTTCTGGGGCAACGCCCTGGCCGACTGGGCCATGCTGCCCGATGCGGCCGCCGAGCGCGTGGCCACGACACTGGACCACGCCATGAAAGCCGCCGCCATCAACTGCACCCGCTCAGGTTGCCAGCCGCCGACGCGGGCCGAAGTTCTGTCGTTTTAGCGGTGCTGTTCCCTCAACTGGAACGCCCGTTGGCCAAAAGGCGGCGGCCCGGTAGGAAGTCGCCCCTGCGGCCCAATGTGTACCGGGGCCGTCATGTGCCTTATCCCTCAACACACAGCCGCGGGCAAGGGCTGAGTCAGCTGGCCTGACGAGCTTTCCAGGCACCGAACAGGGCGATCAGACCCGGCACCAAAATCAGTGCCCAGATGATCTTGCTCAAATGCGTCTGCACAAAAGGCAAGTTGCCAAACAGGTAGCCCGCCAGCGTCAGCCCGACCACCCAAATGAAACCGCCCACCACGTTAAAAAAGGTGAATTTGCTGCGCGTCATCTCGGCCACACCGGCCACAAAGGGCACAAAAGTCCGGACAAAAGGCATGAAGCGGGCCAGGATGATGGTGATGCCGCCATATTTTTCGTAAAAGGCATTGGCCTGCAAAAAGGCTTGCCGGTTGAAAAACCGGGAGTCCTCCCACTGGAAGACCTTGGGGCCAAAGTAACGGCCAATCGTGTAATTGGTCTGGTCGCCCAAAATAGCGGCCACCAGCAGCAAGCCCATCACCAGGGGCAAGCTCAGCAGGTCGGCCCCGCACATGGCACCCACGATGAACAGCAGCGAATCACCGGGCAAAAACGGCATGACCACCAGCCCGGTTTCTACAAAGATGATGAGGAACAGCAAGGCATAGACCCAGGCGCCGTGTTGCGCCACAAAAGCCTCCAGATAACGGTCGACATGGAGGATGAAGTCAAGGAGTTGCAAAAGAATGTCCATGCGCCGATTATCCCCATGACCGACTGGCGATCAGGAAGGGCGGTGGCACATCGGCCCTTGCGCAAGCTCACGCCAGTATTTGCCCTGCACAAGCCCTAAAATCAGGCGGTGACTTCTCAACAGACCCCGGCGATCGCGCGCCGCCCCATTCGCGAACTTCCCGATGAACTGATCAGCCAGATCGCTGCTGGCGAGGTGGTCGAACGGCCGGCATCGGTGGTGCGCGAACTGGTGGACAACGCCATGGACGCGGGCGCGCAGAGCATCACCCTGCGCCTAATGGGTGGCGGCACCCGGCTGATTTCGGTAGAAGACGACGGCAGCGGCATCGCCCCAGACGAGCTGTCCGTGGCCCTGAAACGCCACGCCACCAGCAAGATCGGCAACTTGGACGAGCTCGAATCGGTAATGACCATGGGGTTTCGGGGTGAAGCGCTGGCCGCCATCAATTCGGTGTCCGAACTGGTCCTGCTGTCGCGCATGGACGGTCAAGCCACCGCCTTCGCGCTGGATGGCCGCACGGGCGAAATCAGCCCAGCGGCCCGCTCTGTGGGCACCACGGTCGAAGTCAAAGAACTGTTTTTCTCCACGCCCGCCCGCCGCAAGTTTTTAAAAAGCGACGGCACCGAGCTGGCGCATTGCATCGAGGCCGTGCGCCGACACGCGCTGGCGCGTCCCGATGTGGGTTTTGCCATCTGGCATGAAGGCAAGCTGGTCGAGCAGTGGCGCGTGCACCCCGGCAGCGCCGGGCTGGCGCAGCGCCTGGCCGATGTGTTGGGCGAAGAGTTCGTGGCCCAGTCCATCCCGATCGAATACCAGGCCGGCCCGCTCAAAGTGATCGGCCGCGCAGGGCTGCCTGATGCCGCCCGCTCGCGCCCCGATCACCAGTTTGCCTACGTGAACGGCCGCTTTGTGCGAGACAAAGTCGTCATGCACGGCGCACGCAGCGCCTACGAAGACGTGCTGCATGGCCAAAAGCAACCGGCTTATGCGCTGTTCATGCAAATCGACCCCACCCTGGTCGATGTGAACGTGCACCCCACCAAGATCGAAGTGCGGTTTCGCGACAGCCGAGCAGTGCACCAAGCCGTGAAACACGCGCTGGAAAACGCCCTGGCTGTGCCGCGCTCGCAGAACCTGCCCAACGCCTCCCCCGATACAGGCAGCGACTTTGAACTGAAAACAGGCCCCACACCCAAGGCCATGCCCGAATCGGCGGCTTGGACACAAGGCGGCATGGCCTTCGAGCGCGCCAGTCCTTCCAGCTTCAACGCCCCGAGCTACAAACCGGCCGATTTTGTGCCACCGCGTGTCGATGGCGAGCGCGCCATGGCCGACCTGAAGGCGCTGTGGAACCCGACCGAGCGCAGCGAGGGTCTCAGCGCCCAAGAAGCACGCCCTGCCGAGTGGCCGTCCCCGCTCGCGGCCGGAGACCACGCCCGCTCCGCCCTCGCAGGCGCAGTGCCCGGCCTCATAGCCCCCGTGGAAGTGGCCTCTGACCGGCACGCCGCAGAAAACCCCTGGCCGCTGGGCCGCGCCATTGCTCAGTTGCACGGCGTCTACATCCTGGCCGAAAACAAACAAGGTCTGGTGGTGGTGGACATGCACGCCGCTCACGAGCGCATCGTGTACGAGCGCCTGAAAAACCAGCTCAACAATGCCAATGGCGAAGGCCCCCGCATCAGCAGCCAGCCGCTGTTGATTCCAGCCACCTTTGCCGCCAACCCCACCGAAGCGGCCACTGCCGAAGCCTGCGCCGAAGCGCTGGAACAACTGGGCCTGGAAATCTCTCCCCTGTCGGCCAAAACCCTGGCCGTTCGCGCCGTGCCCACCAGCCTGGCGCAAGGCGATGCTGTCGAGTTGGCCCGCAGCGTGCTGGCCGAACTGGCCCAGCACGACGCCAGCACGGTGGTTCAGCGCGCGCAAAACACCATTTTGGCGACCATGGCTTGTCATGGCGCGGTGCGGGCCAACCGCCGCCTGACGCTCGACGAGATGAACGCCTTGCTGCGCCAGATGGAAGAAACCGAACGCTCAGACCAATGCAACCACGGCCGCCCCACCTGGCGGCAGATGAGCATGCGGGATCTGGATGCGCTGTTTTTGCGGGGCCGGTGATGACAGGTATGTCGCCCAAACTGATCGTTCTCATCCTGGCCCTGCTGCTCGGCCTGCAACCGGTCACCACCGACCTGTACCTGCCTGCCCTGCCCGCCATCACCGAAGGCTTTGGGGCCAGCATGGGCCAGGCCCAGCTCACCTTGACGGCCTTGCTGCTGGCGTTTGGCCTGTCGCAACTGGTGTGGGGCCCCTTGTCTGACCGGTTTGGCCGCCGGCCCATTTTGTTGTGGGGCATGGCGGCCTATACCCTCGCCTCAGTGGCCAGCGCCTTTGCTCCCGACATGGCCTGGCTGATTGTGGGTCGCACCGTGCAAGGCATCGCCATGGGTGCGGGCGTTATGGCCGCACGCGCCGTGGTGCGTGACCTGTACGCGCCCGCGCAAGGGGCCAACGTGATGTCGCAAGGGCTGACTGGTCTGGGCATCATCGCTTGCACCTGCGCGCCCCTGGGTGGGGTGTTGACCGACTGGCTGGGCTGGCGCATTGCAGTCCTCATGCTGGCCTTGTTTGGTGCGGGCACTCTCGCCTTGCTGGCCTGGCGCTTTGAAGAAACCCTGGCACGGCCCGACCCCAATGCCTTGAAGGCTGGACCACTTTTGCGCGCCAACATCGAGATCCTGCGCAACCCAGTGTTCCTCACCTGGTGCGCCTTGTCTTCGAGCTCTTACCTGGGCTTGTTCACTTTTTTGGCCAGCTCATCGTTTGTTTTCGTCAGCTTCATGGGCTACAGCAAAACGGCCTATGGCTTTCTCATGCTCAGCATGTCCTTGTCCTACATCGTGGGCACCTTCTGGTGCCGCTGGATGCTGCGTCGCACCAGTGTGCACCGGACCGTGGGCGTCGCGGCCATCTTGACGCTGACGGGCGGCGTCAGCATGGCCGGGCTGGCTTATGCCGGTCAAGGCCAAGACTGGTACGGCGCCTGGGCCGTGATGGGCCCGATGTACATCTTCATGCTCGGGCATGGGGTGCACCAGCCTTGCGGCCAGAGCGGCGCGGTCGCGCCCTTCCCGCACCGGGCTGGCACGGCCTCGGCATTGAACGGATTTTTGATGATGCTGGGGGCTTTTTTCATGGGAACTTGGCTGGGCGGCCGCATGGACCAGCCCGTATTTGCCCTGGCCCACGGCTTGTTGCTGTGGGCGCTGTGCATCACGGTCTTGGCCTGGACGCTGGTGCAGCGCCACGGCCGCCCACAAATCATCGCGGCCACAGCCTGACATGCCAAGCGCCTCGTCCGCCACCTTTGCCATAGACGCCATCGCCATCGTCGGTCCGACGGCCAGCGGCAAAACCGCAGCCGCCATGGCGCTGGCTGAAGCCCTGCAAGCCCCCGGACAAGCGCACATGGGGGCAGAAATCATCAGCCTCGATTCGGCCCTCATTTACCAAGGCATGGACATCGGCACCGCCAAACCAAGTCGCGAAGAACTGGCCGCTGTGCCACACCACCTGATCAGCACCCTTGACCCCTCGCAAAGCTACAGTGCGGCCGAATTCGCCCGCGATGCCACGCAACGGATCAAAGACATACAAGCACGGGGCAAGATGCCCTTGCTGGTGGGTGGCACGATGCTCTACCTCAAAGCCCTGCTGGAGGGGCTGAATGACATCCCAGCCGCCAACCCGCAAGTGCGTGCCGAGATTCAGCAGCAAGCTGCCAGCCTCGGCTGGCCTGCGATGCACGCCTTGTTGGCGCAAGTGGATCCCAGCGCCGCCGCCCGCCTGGCCCCGGCCGACAGCCAGCGCATTGGCCGTGCGCTGGAAGTGTGGACGGCCACTGGGCAGACCTTGACGTCTTTCCACCAAAGTGCCAAAGCATCGAGCCCCGACTGGCACATCCCGGTGATCAGCCTGGAGCCTGACCACCGCGCCTGGTTGCACCAACGCATCGCCCAACGCTTTGACCACATGCTGGCTGCAGGCTTGATGGATGAAGTGCGGCGCCTGCGCGCACGGGGCGACCTGAACCCCGATCTGCCCTCGATGCGCTGCGTGGGTTATCGGCAAGCCTGGCAAGGGCTCGACGAAGGCTGGTCGCAAGCCGAGATCCGAGAACGTGGCATTTTCGCCACCCGGCAACTGGCCAAACGACAAATCACCTGGCTGCGCAGCATGCCCTCGCGGGTGGTGGTGCAAGCCGATGGCCCGCAGGATCCATCCGCGCGCGTCACGGCGCTGGCTGCAGAATGGGTGAGCTTTAAAGTCTAGACATGCGTTTTTTATTTCTTGTTTTATGGGGGTGGAGCCTGCTGGCCTGGTCCGCAGAGCCCTTCACACCCTTGCGGCTTGAGCCCCAGCCCCTTCAGATACGCAACGCCGGTGCGCCCGACGTGGCATTGGTTTGCCCACGCAAAGGCCCGAGCAGCGTCCGCCCCTTGGCCCCACCGCCCGAGCCGACCCAAATCCCTGACGAAGACGAGGTGGCGTCTGCTCTGCAAGATGCGCCTGTCGCGATCGGCTTACAGCCGACACGCCCTGCCCCCGCATGGCCGTCCAACCCAGCACGCGGTTGGCGCATTGCGGTCTGGGGTGACAGCCACATGGCGGCGGCCTTTTTCAGCGACCAACTGCAGCGCAAGCTGGCGCCTGCCGATGCGCCCGTGAGCAGCCGCTTTGTCCATGCCGGGGTGGGCCATGGTGGCGTGCGCGGGCTGGTGCGCAAGACCTGCCTGTCGGGTGAATGGGCCCGCGAGATGGCTTATGCCCATGCCGATGCGGCCAGTGCCCCCGGCCCGGGCATGACCAGCCTGGTGGCCAAGCGGCCCGGGGCCACGCTGGCGCTGGACCTGCGAGATTCCCAGGGCCAAGCCCGCCACACCCGCATGCAACTGCTCTACCACGGCGAAGGTGGGGGCTACACGCAGTTGGCGGTCAGCGTGGATGGCGAAGCAGAGACGCTGGTCAGTCTGGACCCACAAGCCGGGCCAGGCGCCTTGGCACTGCAAACCACTGCCCCCCTGTCCACCTTGAAAATTCGTGTGGTGGAGGGGGCCTTCCGTTTCCAGGGCATCAAACTCAGCGAAACCCCAGCGCCTGCCGCACTGCACATGGACCTGTTCGCCTACCCGGGCGCCACGGCCGCGGGATGGGTGCGCAGCGATCTGAACTACCTGGCCTCATGGTTCACCGACCAAAGCTATGACTTGGCGCTGATCGCCTTTGGCACCAACGAGGGCAATGACCCGCGCTTCAATGAAACCGCTTACCGAGACACGCTCACGCGGGCTTTGAGCCAGTTCAGGCAGGTCTTTCCGCAAACACAGTGTGTGCTGATCGGCCCGGGCGATCGGGGGGTTCGCGTGGTCAAGTCCAAGGCGGCCAAAACCAGCAAAAAACAGTCCCCTCAGAGCAAGCGGTCTGCCAAGGCAGCCTCTTCGGCCAAGCTGCTGAAATACGCACACATCCATGCGCAAATCGGGCAGATTCAAGCCGAGGTGGCCGCTTTGCACGCTTGCTCGGCCTGGAGCATGCAAACGGCCATGGGCGGTGTGGGCAGCGCTTACCCCTGGGCCCGTAAAAATCCACCGCTGATGGCCCCTGACCTGCTCCATTTCACGCCGGCTGGTTACCGCGAATTGGCCAACATCTTTCTGGCCGACTTTGGCCTGAATCCCCCATGAGCGCACTTGCACGCTTGCCGGGTCTGGACGGGCTGCGCGGTGTGGCTGTGCTGGCCGTGATCGGCTACCACCTGAACCTGGGGCACTTTTTACCGGCCGGTTTTCTGGGGGTGGACATTTTCTTCACCGTGTCGGGTTTCATCATCACGGCGCTTTTGTTGCAAGAGCATGCCCAGACCGGGCGCATTGATTTCACGGCGTTTTACGTGCGCCGAGCACGCCGCCTCTTTCCGGCGGCAGGGGCCATGCTGCTGGTGTTGGTGGCGCTGTCGCCCCTGCTGCTGCCCACCGCTCTGCCGCGCCTGCGCGAAGACCTGCCTGCAGCTTTCCTGTATGCGTCCAACTGGTGGCAGATCGTGGCCCAGCAGTCGTATTTCGAGGCCATTGAACACCCGCGGCTGTTGCAACACCTGTGGTCTCTGGCCATCGAGGAGCAGTATTACGTGTTGTGGCCGCTGGCCGTGCTGTGGCTTTTGAACCAGGCAAGCCGGCAAGGTCTGGGCGTGGCAGCGGGCCTGATCGCCATCGCCAGCACAGGCTGGATGGCCTGGCTTTATGTCACGCAGATCGATGGCGGTGACCCCAGCCGTGTTTACCTGGGCACCGACACCCATTTGATGGGGCTGCTGTCTGGCTCTGCCCTGGCAGCCTGGTGGAACCCCTGGAAAGCGCGCATGGCTTCGCGCGCCAGTGACGGCCTGCTCAACCTGGCAGGCATTGCCGCACTGGCTGCGCTGGTGGGGGGCATGGCCACCGTGCACGAGGGCATGCCCTGGCTTTACCAGGGTGGCTTTTTACTGGTGGCCTTGCTCAGTTGTGTCGTGATCAGCACTGCCACTCGCGAAGGCACCTGGGTGGCGTCGCTGCTCTCTGCACGGCCCATGCGCTGGCTTGGCGCCCGGTCTTATTCGCTGTACCTGTGGCACTGGCCCGTGGTGGTCTGGTTGCGTCCCTCTGCACAGGCCGATGTGCTGGAACTGACATGGGTCACCGCCATGCGGCTCTTGCTCACGCTGGCCTGCGCCGAAGCCTCCTACAGGTGGGTCGAAACGCGCTGGGTCAACGGCTTCGCAGCCATGCCCTGGCGGCGTGGGTCGGCCTTGGGGGCTGCAGCGCTGGTGATGGTCAATGCCGGGGTCTTGGGCTTCATGCCGAACACCACGGCACAACACCAGGACATGGTGGCGCCCTTGGCCCAAGACAAGCCCTCCCCCAGCACCCTCCCCCCCGCATCCTCGGCTTTGGCAAACAAGCCCCAAGCCACGTCTTCAACCCCTTTGCACGGGAACCGGGCACAGATGGGAGAAGCCACCTACCATCGGGTCACGCTCTTGGGTGACTCGGTTTTGCTGGGTGCAAGCCCGTACCTGCAGCGCCGACTGCCATTTGCATCCGTTGAAGCCAAAGTGGGCCGACAAGGCAGTGAGGGCATCAAACTCGTGCAGAGCCTGCGCGAGCAACATCAACTCGGCGACGCGGCCGTGATCCATCTGGGCACCAACGGCTATCTGGCCGAAAGGCAATTTCGGGTCTTGCTGGAACAACTGGGTGATCGCAAGACCGTGGTGGTGGTCAATGTGTACGGCGCACGGCGCTGGATCGGCTCGAACAACGAGACGATCGCCAGGGTCACCCAAGACTTTGACAATGTGCGACTGGTGGACTGGCATGCCATCGGACAAGCCAACCCAGACTTTTTTGTGCAAGATGGCATCCACCTGTCCAGCACGGGCATCCATGCGTATTACAACCAGATTCGTCTGGCTTTGGGCCTGCCTGAAGTCACACTCGGCGGCCCAACGCGAAAGCCCTTGAAACGGCCCCAAAGACCCCAAGCCGAGACCCCACACGAGGGCTTGTCAGCGCCGGCTTCAACGCCAGCGCCAACGCCCTCCAGCGATGCACCCGCCATCAGCCAGCTGCCGCGCAGCAGCGCTGTGTCCACGCCTGCACGTGATTAAGGCTACGCCAGATCAAGGCAGCGTTTTGGGGCTATCCAAGTAGGCGTAGGGTGATTGGCGCCATTGCCGCTGACCGACCAGGGGCGCACCCGCTCCGCCAGGCAAGTTATTGAGTGCACTCAATGGGGCGGCCGCAGAAGGCAGGCCACCGTTGCGCATGTTCAGCATCTGGGCGGTCGTGGGCAGGGTCGAGCCGGCCATCGCCGGCACGCTGTCTTGCAAGCGCTGGGTGGTTTGTATGACCGAGGCCAGCACATTGGCGTAGTTGGGGGCGGTGGCATAACCCGCTTGTTGCAAGGAGGTCGCAAACGCCTGGGGGTCGCCCAGATTGCGCATGGCACTGGCGTAGCGAGGGTTTTGGCTGATCAGGCGGGCATAGTCATTGAAAGACTCTTCATAGCTGCCATAGGCCCGAAATTGCCCGCGCACCTTCTGGGGGGCGCCATTGATAAATTCGGTGGTCCAGATCTCGGCCACTGGCCCTTTCCAGTTGGCGCTGGCGCGGATGCCAAACAAATTGTGCGAGGTCTGGCCATCGGGCAAGCGAATTTCTTGTTTGCCCCAGCCGGTTTCGAGGGCCGCTTGAGCCACCATGAAGGTCGCCGGAATGCCGCTGGTCGCCTGGGCTTGGCGTGCCGCTTGGGCATGCCGGGCCAAAAAAGCCTGAGGGCCTGTCAAGGCCTGAGCATCGGGTGATTTGGCCACGCGACTGGCAGAGTTCAAGGGCAAAGGTTTGACCCAGGCCACAGGCGCACCCTCGCCCAACTTGCCTGGCTGCAAAGCTTCGGCCATGGCCGTCGGTTCGACCGAAGACAAGTCAATGCGCTGTTCAGGGTAAATCAGATTGGCATCGCGAATGCCATTGTCTGCAGCCACCTTGAGGGCCACGCGGTACAACTGCTGCCCCGTCAATTGGAATGGCGACTGGGCCTCTTGCATGCGCTTTTGGATCAAGCCGCTGAGCGTATCGCCCGGCTTGACCGTGACCTGCGCCCCCGCTGGGGCGAGCTTGGACAAGGTTTGTGAAAATGCCGGGACTTGTGAGCTTTGACGCGCAGACGCACCCGCAGGGCGGTCCGATGATTCGGACGCCTTTGGAGGCAAAGTCGTTACAGCGTGAAGGGTCATGGCATCATGGGTTGTCTCTCTGGCGGGCACACAGGTCCCAGCAGGGTGACGGTTATTCCACAGTCAAAGCTTAGTTAGCAATTTTTACGCCCGACTTGAAGCAGCTTAAAAACACGATTTCCACTACCTAAGTGGTCAAAATACCTTCTGGATTTTTTCACGGACGACTTTCTTGACACGGGTTCTTTTTCGATTTGCCGTCACATGGACCGCCCTCTGCCTGTCGGTCAGCACCCTGGCGGCGCCCGATATCGCCTTGGTTCAGGTGATCGGACAGCGCAACCCGGCCGAGTTCAACTGCCCGAATCAGCGAACACGGGCGACGGCACAAACGCCCCGTTCCGGCGAACTGACAGAAATCGCTGATGCCCCCTCGCCATTGACCCCACGGCCAACTTCAGAGGACAAGGCCAACAACCGGCACGTCCTGAAAATCGGCCTGTGGGGCGACAGCCACACCGCGTCAGGCACCTTTACAGACAGCTTGCTGGAAGCGCTGCGCTTGCCGCGTGCCCAAACCCACCCCAGCTTCATTGCGCCAACTTTCACCCTGAAGGGGATTCGACACCCCTTGCGTCGGGCTTGTCTGAGCGATGACTGGCAACTGGCGCTGGCCTACCGCAGCCCCAGCGAAGGCCCGGAAACTTATGCCAAGTCCCTGGCCAACATCCGCACCGAGGCTGCAGGGGGATTCATGTGGCTGGACTTCCGCTACCCCGAAGCGCAGACCCGTGTGAAATGGGCTGACATCCACTTTTCCAAGGACCAAGCCGAGCGCAGCTTGGTGCTCGGCATCACGCTCGATGACGGCCCTGAAGCCATCGTCAATCTGGGGCCATCCCCCAGTCGACGCCTGAGAGTGCAGTCCGAACAAGCATTTGCCACGCTGCGGCTGCGGCTCATTGCGGGACAAATCCGCATCGACGGCATCGCACCGGTGTACGCCCGCAAACCCCAAATCATCATGGATGTGTTCAGCATCCCGGGCGCCACCGCCAAGGGCTGGCGCGTGGTGGACACGGCCCATCTGCGCCAGCAAGACCCGCTGGGCGGCGGCTACGACGTGGTGATCTTGCAGTCAGGCACCAACGAATCGCTCGACCCGGACTTCAAGGTCGGGCTTTATGAGTCGCAACTCAATGCCAGCCTCACCCGGCTGAAAACCGCCTACCCTCGGGCCCGCTGTATCCTGATCGGCCCGCCAGATGCCAAACGTTCATCGAACACCCTGCGCCTGATCAACGACAGCCAATACCGCTTGGCCAGCGCCAAGGGCTGCACCCACTGGCATTGGCAAAAAGCCATGGGTGGCCCGGGTTCAGCGCAGCGCTGGTTGGCCAAAGACTGGATGCAAGCCGACCTGCTGCACCTGACGCCCGAGGGCTACACGCAAAGCGCACGGAATCTGGCGAGCATGGTGCCGATCAAAACGCGGTGAAGCGGCCTGTTGAACTTGGCTTCAAGCCAGCTCAAATGTCGGTATCGTTTCGCCGCTTGGCTTTCAGGCGCGACTGTATCGCCTTGCCCTCCAGCCGCCTTTGCACCGAGCCATAAGTAGGCTTGGTGGCTTTGCGGGGTTTGGGCGCTTTGGCGTACAGGTCCAGCGTTTCATAGAGCCGCGCCCAGGCATCGACCCGGTTGGCTTCCTGCGTACGGTGGCGCTGGGCCTTGAGGATGAAAACGCCCTCTTGCGACAGGCGGCTGTCGCCCGATTGCAGCCAGCGTTGCTTGACGTCGTCTGGCAAAGACGAGCCTGCCACGTCAAAGCGCAACTGGATGGCACTGGAGACCTTGTTGACGTTTTGCCCCCCCGGGCCTTGCGCCCGGATGGCGCTCAGCTCTACTTCACTGTCGTCAATGTGCAGCGCGTGTTTCATGGCACGCGCACCCCTTCGGGGGCCTGCTGAAAGGCAAAGGGGTTGAGGAATTGCCGACGCCAAAACAGCTGGCGATCTACCTCGCTCAAGCCAGCCTCGTCGCAAGTGGATTGCCATTCGCGCTCGATCACCGCCACCTGATGGTTGACGATGGCGATCGCGTCTTCGCAACCCAGCAAGAAAACTGGGGCCGCCGAAATGCAACTGGCCAGCTGGCTGGCACGGTTCGCACCCTGGATCAACATGGCCTGTGATGCTTGCTGGCCCGAGCGCGATTGGGGGCAGATGTCATAGGCAGGCGTCAAGGCCAATTGCTTCCCATCCCAAAAGGCCGCGTGGTTGCGGGCATGGTCGTCTGTGTTGCCACACAACACATTGAAGACAATGCGCGAGAACAGTTCGCGCAAGGTCGCCTTGGCGTGCACAAACCTGTGTCGGATGATCTCGGCCAGTTTTTCGTAGCTCGCATAAGCGGCCATCATTTCATCCAGCTCAAACAGGGTGAGCGCAGACACCATGGCACGGCGGTGCCATTGGCCCTGGTGTCGAACGCGGTCAAAACGCTCGATCATGAGCACGTCTTTGCCCAAGGCCTGGCTCAGTTGCACCGGGGCCACGCTCAAACCCACCTTGTGGGCCAGCCGCATAGCGATGAACTCGGCCTTGACCACGCTGTAGAGGTCATTGCTGGCGGAAAACTTGGCGATGAATTTGCGCTCACCGTCGTCGATCAGCACCTTGGGCCGAGCGCCCCCCAATGAGCTGCCATGCAGCAAGGCTTGGTCCAAGCCGGGCGCCAGCGGCAGGCCCCGGTCGACTTTTTCTGCCGCCGTTTGCAAGGCTTCCAAAGAGACTTCTTGGGCATGTCGCGCGACATAAGCAAGGGGCGAGGCCTGAAAATCAAGTGCGCCCACCCTGTCCGAACCGGATGCCAGCAAATACGTCAGCTCTTCCAGCTCAAAGCCGTCCGCGCCCTGCCCCTTGACACCCAGCTGCTGGTTAATCAACACACGGCGGCCCCAGGCATCGGGCGAGGCATCGCGAATGCAAGCGGGCATGGCAAGACCTGGCAACACCGCGATGGGCCCTGAGCGCAAGGGCAATTCGGGCGCATACAAGGGAATGGCCTCAGGCCGATCCAGATAACTGCGGCCGTAATTGAAGACAAGCCGGGTGCCTTGCCGGGTCAAAACGCCTGCCACCACAGGATCGCAGGCCTGCGGTAACCAGACCCAGACGAAGGCTTCTGCGGGGATGGTGGGCTCAGAAGTCATCGTTCACCTCCGGGCTGGACCGGATGGCCTTGGGCAACAAGGCCATTTTTTCCATCTGACGTCCGAGTTGCTGGGACAACAAACGGGCATCTGATTCAAACAGGGGGACGCCGCAGATGGCCGCCACCTCAAACACGGCACCGATCGAGCAGCCAGGGTCACCCCGTTCGATGCGCTGCAGCAAGCTGCGAGAGATGCCTGCACGGGCCGCCAAATCGGTGGTGGTCAGTGCCCGGGCCAAGCGGGCTTCGCGCACGAGTTGCCCCAGCAACAGCAAGGCGTCCAGGCTGTACTGAGAACAAGGGCGGGCAACCGGCTTGGCCATGCTGATGTGTCGTGGGTGAATGGAATGGTCCGCGAGGCGGAACCCGTTCATTGTTGCAAGCGAATGCTTGAAAGTCAACCTCAATTTGATTCATTAATAAACCAATAAGATCATAAAGCCTCATTAACGAGCCAAATTCTGGCTTGGCGTTTGCTTTAGCTAGCTCAGCACAGCAGCCCAAGCGGCAGCGCTCTGCCCTTATTGCAGCGGACCCTTGAGGTTTTCTGGGATGGGCAAGGGCATGACCTCAATGCCTTCTTCGATCAGCGCCTCGGTTTCTTCGCGCGTAGCCTGGCCTCGGATGTTGCGATCTTCGCGCTCGCCGTAATGGATCTTGCGGGCTTCTTCGGCAAACTGTGGCCCGACATCTTCGGTGTTGGCCATGACATGGCGCACCATGTTCAGCATGGCCGCTTGCATTTGCGCCAATCGGCCGGGATTCAAAGACGAATCGGAGCTGCTCAGCGCGGTCGTCCGGTCTGAAGGGGCTTGTGCATCACCCGTCGGTTGGGGTCCTGGCGCGGCGAACGAGCCTTCGGTCTGGCCTGTCGGTACAACCGGGGCTGTGCCGTGCCCGAGGTTCAATCGGGGCGCCGACAGCATCTTGACAATGTCACTGTCGTTGCACACCGGGCACGTGACCAAACCCCGCTCACGCTGTGCGTCGTAATCGTCTTGCGAGCCGAACCAGCCTTCAAAGCTGTGTCCCTGCGTACATTGAAGGTCCAGGACTTTCATGGGCTTGTGTTTCAGGACAGGGTTTGCCAGCTTACAGGCCAATGGCCTTCCAGCATATTTTGCAACCAAAGTGCGCCGGTGAGGGTTTTGCCATCGGTGACTTGCCCGTCCCGGCACCAGGCCATCAGTTGTTCCGGCGTGGCGGTGAAAACGTCCAGAAATTCTCCGGCGTCCAGTTGCCGCTGGCCCAAAGTCAACTCTTTTGCAAACCAGATCTCGATCACTTCGGTGGAGTACGAGATCACCGGATGCAAAATTCCGGCCCGTGCCCACTGCCTGGCGGTGTAGCCGGTTTCTTCCATCAACTCACGCTGCGCACACAGCAAGGGGTCCTCGCCCGGATTAAGCTTGCCAGCCGGAAATTCGATCATCACTTGCGCCACGGGATAGCGGTATTGGCGCTCAAGGACCAGGCGCAAACCATGGGGCGTGTGCAGCATCGCAATGACCATCACCGCGCCCGGATGAACCACATACTCACGGGTGGCCAGGCTTTGGTCTGGCAAGCGAACGGTGTCGCGAAAGGCGTGCAAGAAGTTGCCCTGCAGCAATTCTTCTTGACTGACCGTGTGCTCGATCAGGTGCTCGTCAGACATGGCAATGGGTGCTGAACCAGAAAGCAGTCAATGCTTGCGGTGCATGAGGTAACGGTAAACAAAACCGGGAAAGGCCAGCGTCACAAACATGGTGCCTGTGACCGCATAAAACTCCCAGCCTTGGGGCGCGATCTGGCCGCCATGGCTTTCAAGCGAAAGGCCCACACCGCCCACCACAAAATACAGCGCCACCAGTTCAACGAGTCGCCAAATCAAGGGTTTGGAGATGCGCTGAGGCCCCACCAAGAAAATGCGTTGATTGGCAAACGGCAAGTTGGCTGCCAGCAATGCCAGCAATACTAAAAAGCCGATTTGCGCAGAAGTGGACATGGCCTGGTCACGCCGATCAGATGGCCAGCATGCGGGCGATGGCGTCTGCGCACAGCGCCATGAGGGCGCCTGGCACGATGCCCAACACCAGCACCAGCAAGCCGTTCACAGACAAGACCGCACGCACATCCAGGGTGGCGGAAACGGTGGTGGCGGTCACGGGCTCGTCAAAGTACATGACCTTGACCACACGCAGGTAATAGAAAGCACCGATCAGGGACATCAGCACGGCGTAGATTGCCAGACCCAGATAAAAGCCCTGACCCGAGACGATCAGCGACTGCAGCACGGACAGCTTGGCATAAAAGCCCACCATCGGCGGAATGCCCGCCATGGAGAACAGGCAAATCGCCATCACGCCGGCATACAACGGGCTGCGCTGGTTGAGACCTGCCAGGTCAGTGATTTCTTCGCTTTCAAAGCCCTGACGAGCCAGCAACATGATCACGCCGAAACTGGCCAAGGTGGTCAGCACGTAAGAGACCATGTAGAACATGGCCGAGCTGTAGGCGTTGGCGGCCAAGGTGGTTTGACCGTTGATGACACCGGCCACAAAGCCCAGCAGCACGAAACCCATTTGCGCGATGGTCGAGTAAGCCAGCATGCGCTTGAGGTTGGTCTGTGCAATGGCGGCCAGGTTGCCGACAGCCAGAGAAGCAATGGCCAGGAATGCCAACATTTGCTGCCAGTCAAACGCCAGCGGCAACAAGCCCTCGACCAGCAAACGCACCATGATGGCAAAGGCAGCCAGCTTGGGAGCGCCACCGATCATGAGGGTTGCAGCAGTGGGTGCACCTTGGTAGACGTCGGGAATCCACATGTGGAAAGGCACAGCCCCTATTTTGAAGGCCAGTCCGGACACGATGAACACCAGACCGAACACCAACACCTGGTGGTTGACCTGCCCCGTCTGAATGGCCTTGAAGACTGCTGACAACTCGAGGCTACCGGTGGCACCGTACATCATGGACATGCCATACAGCAAGAAGCCCGAAGCCATGGCCCCGAGCACAAAGTACTTCATGGCGGCTTCGGTGGCCTGGGTGTGGTCGCGGCGCAGCGCGACCAGGGCATAGCTGGACAAAGTCAGCAGCTCAAGGCCCAGATAAATCACAATGAAGTTCTGACCCGAGATCATGAAGCTCATGCCCAGCAAGGCAAACATGCTCAGGCTGAAAAGCTCTCCACCACGCAGCATGTCGCGGTCAGCCGCATAAGGGCGCGAATACACCAAGGTCACCATCACGGCAATGGTGGCAAAGCACTTGAGCCAGTGGCCCATCGGATCACTGACCACCAAACGACCGAAACCATAAAGCGTCTGGCCGGCATCGGCGTACATGGCGTGCAACCAGGCCACACTACCCAAGGACAACAAGGTCATGACATAGGTGGCCGTGCGCTTGGGGCTTTTCACGAAGAGGTCAACCAGCGCAATCACGCAGGCCATGACCATCAACACGATCTCCGGATAAACCGTCATCCAGCTGGAGTTGTCAATCATGTGTGTTCTCTCAATTCTTCAAATCAGGCTAAACGTTCCGTGCCTGCTGCTCAAGGCAGCTTGGACAGGGCCACATGCTTGAGCAAGTCGGCGACCGAGGTGTCCATCACATCGGTGAAGGGTTTGGGGTACACGCCCATGTAGAGCACCGCTGCAGCCAGCAAGGCCAGCATCAGGAACTCACGGCTGTTGATGTCGACCAAGGCCTTGACGTCTTCATTGGCCACTGGGCCAAGGTAAACGCGCTTGTACATCCACAAGGTGTAGGCGGCACCAAAAATCAAGGCTGAAGCCGACAGCACGCCAATCCAGAAATTGAACTTGACAGCGCCCAGGATGACCATCCACTCACCCACAAAACCGGCTGTGCCTGGCAGACCGCAGTTGGCCATGGCAAAGAACAGCGCAAACGCCGCAAACTTGGGCATGGTGTTGACCACGCCACCATAGCTGGAGATCTCTCGCGAATGCACGCGGTCGTAGAGCACCCCAATCGACAGGAACATCGCAGCAGACACAAAACCGTGGGCGATCATTTGCACAATGCCACCGGATACGCCCAGCGGATTGAAGATGAAGAAACCCAGGGTCACAAAACCCATGTGCGCGACCGATGAGTAAGCCACCAGCTTTTTCATGTCTTGTTGAACCATGGCCACCAGCCCTACATAGACCACAGCCACCAACGATAAAACGATGATGAACATGCCCCACTCACGGGCCGCATCGGGTGCGATGGGCATCGAGAAACGCAAGAAGCCATAAGCGCCCAGCTTCAGCATGATCGCCGCCAACACGGCCGAGCCGCCTGTGGGCGCTTCCACGTGCACATCGGGCAACCAGGTGTGGACTGGCCACATCGGCACCTTCACGGCAAAGGCTGCAAAGAAAGCAAAGAACAGCAAGGTCTGGACCGAGCCGGACAAAGGCAGTTGGTGCCAGGCCAGGATGTCAAAGCTGCCGTTGGATACGGTGTACAAGTAAATCAGCGCGACCAGCATCAGCAAGGAGCCGAGCAAGGTGTACAGGAAAAACTTGAACGCGGCGTAGATCTTGTTCGGGCCGCCCCAGATGCCGATGATCAGGTACATCGGGATCAGGGTGGCCTCAAAGAAGACGTAAAACAAAATACCGTCCAGAGCACTGAACACGCCAATCATCAGACCCGACAGAATCAGGAAAGCGGCCATGTACTGGTTCACTTTGCGGGTGATGACTTCCCAGCCCGCAATGACCACGATCACGTTGATGAACGCGGTCAGCAGCACAAGCCACAGCGAAATGCCGTCCAGCCCCAGGTGGTAGTGCACATTGAAGCGCTCAATCCAGGAAGCTTTTTCGACAAACTGCATGGCCGAAGTGCCGAGCTCAAAGCCCGCATACAGCGGCAGCGTGACCAGGAAACTGGCGATCGAGCCGACGAGCGCAAACCAACGCACGGCGCGGGCTTGGCTGTCATGACCGAGGGCCAGCAAGACAACGCCGAAAGCAATCGGCGTCCAGATGGCAAGGCTTAACAATCCCATTTTTTTCTTATCCTCAAAACCGTTAAGCGAGCCAGACGAAGTACGTCATCAGCACGAACACACCCAGGATCATGACCAGGGCATAGTGGTACAGGAAACCGGACTGGAACCAGCGCACTACGCCGGACACCTTGCCCACAAGTTTCCACGAGCCATTGACCAGCAAGCCGTCGATGATGGCGCGGTCACCCACTTTCCACAGACCCAGACCCAAACCACGGGCCCCTTTGGCCAAGATGTTTTCGTTGATCCAGTCCATGTAGTATTTGTTCTCCATGACCACGATCAGCGGGCGCAAGGCGCGGGCAAAGAAGGCAGGAACCTTGGGATTGATCAGGTACATGTACCAAGCCGTCACCACACCCGCCAGGGCCAGCCAGAACGGCGCAGTGCTCAGGCCATGCAAAGCCATGGCCACCGGGCCGTGGAAGGCTTCGCCCAGTTCTTTCATCGCGGGGTGCTTGACCGCGTCAATGAAGATCGAGTCCTTGAAGAACTCGCCATACAGCATGGGCTGAATGGCCATGAAACCGATCACCACAGACGGGATCGCCAGCAGCACGAGCGGCACCGTCACCACCCAGGGTGACTCGTGAGGCTTGCTGTCGTGACCATGCTCATCGTGGCCATGGTGTTCGTCGTGGTGTGCGTCCGGATTTTGGTCGTAACGCTCTTTGCCGTGGAAAACCAGGAAATACATGCGGAACGAGTAGAAGGCCGTCACAAAGACACCCGCTAACACGGCGAAGTTGGCAAAGCCAGCGGCAGGCAAGTGGCTCAGGTGCACGGCTTCGATGATGCTGTCTTTGGAGTAAAACCCCGAGAACAAAGGCGTGCCGATCAAGGCCAGTGAGCCCAAAAGCGAAGTGATCCAGGTGATGGGCATGTACTTGCGCACGCCACCCATCCAGCGGATGTCCTGGTTGTGGTGGAGGCCCATGATGACCGAACCCGCACCCAGAAACAGCAAGGCCTTGAAGAAGGCATGGGTCATCAAGTGAAACACCGCGACCGAGTAGGCCGATGCGCCCAAGGCCACAGTCATGTAACCAAGCTGCGACAAAGTGGAATAAGCCACCACGCGCTTGATGTCGTTCTGGATGATGCCCAGAAACCCCATGAACAGCGCCGTGATGGCACCGATCACCATGATGAAGTTCAAAGCTGCTTCAGACAATTCGAACAAGGGGGACATGCGGGCCACCATGAAGATACCGGCCGTCACCATGGTGGCAGCGTGGATCAGGGCCGAGATTGGCGTGGGACCTTCCATCGAATCCGGCAACCAAACATGCAACGGAAACTGGGCCGACTTGCCCATCGCGCCGATGAACAGGCAAATGCAGATCACGGTGATCAGCATGCTGTCCAAGCCGAACACGTACCAGGGGAAGTTGATAGTGGCCAGCTCGTTGGCCTTGGAAAACAGCTCGGTGTAGTTGAGCGTGCCGGTGTACGCCACGATCAGGCCAATGCCCAGGATGAAACCAAAGTCACCGACACGGTTGACCAGAAAGGCCTTCATGTTGGCGAAGATGGCGGTCGGCTTGTTGTACCAAAAACCAATCAGCAGGTAAGACACCAAGCCCACAGCTTCCCAACCGAAGAACAGCTGCAGCAAGTTGTTGCTCATCACCAGCATCAGCATGGAGAAGGTGAACAGCGAGATGTAGGCAAAAAAGCGGTTGTAGCCTTCGTCCTCATCCATGTAGCCAATCGTGTAGATGTGCACCATCAAGGAGACAAAGGTCACCACGCACATCATCATGGCGGTGATGCCGTCGATCAAAAAGCCCACTTCCATTTTGAGACCACCCACCACCATCCAGGTGTAGAGGGTCTCGTTGAAGCGGGCACCGTCGATGACACTTTTGAGCGTCATGGCCGACAGGATGAACGCCACCAGCACACCCAGAATGGTCAGGGTATGTGACAGGCGGCGACCGATCCAGTTGCCACCAAATTGGGTGCCAAAAACACCCGCTAATAGTGCGCCTGCCAGAGGTGCGAGTGGCACGGCCAGCAGTGTGCTTGCGTTAAGGGTTTGACTCATATTCTTGTTAACCCTTGAGCGAATTGAGTTCGTCGACGTTGATGTTGTTCTTGTTGCGGAACAACAGCACAAGAATCGCCAGACCAATGGCCGACTCGGCCGCGGCCACCGTGAGGATGAAGAACACGAACACTTGTCCGTGCATGTCACCCAGGTAGTGCGAAAAGGCCACAAAATTCATGTTCACGGCCAGCAGCATCAACTCAATGGCCATGAGCAAGATGATCAGGTTCTTGCGGTTCAAAAAGATGCCGATCACGGCCAATGCAAAAAGCATCGCGCCAAGTGCCAGGAAGTGTCCCAGGGTCAATGTCATCATTTGCTTTCCTCCGCAGCCGTTGCGACAGGCGCAGGAGCCTCTTGGGTGGGGGCCATCTTGACCAGCTGCATGCGGTCGGATGCACGCACTCGAACCTGAAGGGACGGGTCAATGGCCTTGCTGTCCTTGCGCTCGCGCAAGGTCAGGGCAATCGCCGCGATCATGGCCACCAGCAAAATGGCTGCCGCGATCTGAATGGGCATCAGGTACTCGGTGTACAGCAGGATGCCCAAGGCTTTGCTGTTGTCGACGGGCAAAGCACCGGCAGCCATGACAGGCGCCTTGGCCAGGCGAAAACCTGACAACAGTACGGCGGCCATTTCAAGCGCTACGACCGCCCCCAGCGTTGCGGCCAGCGGGAAGTTTTTCCAGAAACCCTTGCGCATGGTGTCGATGTTGATGTCCAGCATCATGACCACAAAAAGGAAAAGCACCATCACCGCACCCAGGTAGACCAGCACCAGCACGATGGCCAGAAATTCAGCGTTCAGCAGCAGCCAGATGGCCGAGGCTTGCGAGAAGGTGAGCATGAGAAAAAGCACCGCATGCACAGGGTTGCGCGCAGTGACAACCCGGAAGGCTGAAAACAGCAGCACCACCGAGAAGAGGTAGAAGAAACCGGTCTTGACGTCCATAGGTCTGTCTTTTTAAATGTTCAGGACTTGGCTGCGTTCAACGGTAAGGAGCGTCAGCGGCCCTGGCGGCAGCGATCTCTTTTTCGTAACGGTCGCCTACGGCCAGCAGCATGTCTTTGGTGAAATAAAGGTCACCGCGTTTTTCACCGTGGTATTCAAAAATATGCGTCTCGACAATCGAGTCCACCGGGCAGCTTTCTTCGCAGAAGCCGCAGAAGATGCACTTGGTCAAGTCGATGTCGTAACGGGTGGTGCGGCGTGAGCCGTCTTCACGCTGGCCGGCCTCGATGGTGATGGCCATCGCGGGGCAAACCGCTTCACAGAGTTTGCAAGCGATGCAGCGCTCTTCGCCGTTCTCGTAACGGCGCAGGGCATGGAGCCCACGGAAACGGGGCGAGAGCGGGGTTTTTTCTTCAGGAAACTGAACCGTCACCTTGCGGGCGAAAGCGTAGCGTCCGGTCAGGGCCATGCCCTTGAGCAACTCCACAAGCATGAAGCTCTTGAGGAAGTCCTTGATCGAGAAAGAAGAAGCAGTCATTGTTGTCATGGTCTTAACCGCTTAAAGCCAGATGTTCCACGGCGAGTTCAACCACGCGCCGACGATCAGCAGCCACACCAAAGTGACAGGAATGAAAATTTTCCAGCCCAGACGCATGATCTGGTCGTAACGGAAACGTGGGAAAGTGGCACGAATCCAGATGAACATGGAAACAACCATGAACGTTTTCAGGCCCAACCAGATCCAGCCAGGCACCATGTTGAACAACGCACTGTCGATGGGTGACAACCAGCCGCCCAGAAACATGATCACGGCCAAAATGGACACCAGCCACATGCTGGCGTATTCGGCCAAGAAGAAGATGGCAAAGCCCATGCCCGAGTATTCGACCATGTGACCTGCGACGATTTCGGCTTCGCCTTCAACCACGTCAAACGGGTGACGGTTGGTCTCGGCCACGCCGGAAATCAGGTAAACAATGAAGATCGGAAACAGTGGCAACCAATTCCACGAAAAGAGGCCCAGCCCCATATCGGCGGCAGCACCCTTACCTTGTTCCAGCACAATCGCCGTCAGATTCATGCTGCCCGAAACCATCAGAACGACGAGGAAGCAAAAGCCCATGGCAATTTCGTAACTGACCATTTGGGCCGAGGCACGCAAGGCACCCAAAAAGGCGTACTTGGAGTTGGATGCCCAGCCCGCGATGATCACGCCATAGACCTCAATGGAGGTGATGGCCATCACCAGCAGCAGGCCCGCGTTGATGTTGGTCAGCGCCACTTCCGGACCAAAGGGAATCGCCACCCACGCCGCGAGTGCGGGCATGATGGCCATGATCGGGCCCAAGCGAAACAAGCCCATGCTGGCGGCCGTCGGGTTGATCAACTCCTTGGTGAGCAACTTGAGCGCATCGGCGATCGGCTGCAACAGCCCCATGGGGCCCACGCGGTTAGGACCATGGCGCACCTGCATGAAGCCCAGCAACTTGCGCTCCCACAAAGTCAGGTAAGCCACAGCACCCATCAGTGGCGCCAAAATAGCCACGATCTTGATGAGAATCCACAGCACAGGCCAGACCATCGCAGCCCACCATGAGGCGGCGACCAGGTTCAGGCCGCCGTTGTACAGAGCATCAATCATGCTGCCACCTCCTGACGTGCGTCAGCCGTCAACTGCAGGGACGGCGCGCGGCGAACCATGCTGTCAAGTTGGTAAATTGAAGCGACTGCAGGCGCAGCTATCGAAGCGGACAAGTCAATTTTGGCGGTGGTGTGGTTGGACGCATGGAGTGGCTTGGCCGTTGCGTGGGCCAGCACTTCTTGCGAAGTCTCAAAAGACACACCTGGAATGTCCAGCAGGTTGGCCAAAACGCGCAGCACTTTCCAGGCTGGCCGAGTTTCAGCCAGTGGCTTGACCACCGCGTGGAAGCTTTGCAGCCGGCCTTCGGCATTCACGAAGGAGCCCGAGGTCTCAGTAAAAGGTGCAATCGGCAGCAGCACATCACTGAAGGCCATGTTGGCCTTGAAGGGGCTGAGCGTAACAACCATCTCGGCCTGAGCCAGGGTCTGGGCCGCGGCAGCACCCGCAGCGCTGTCAAATTCGGGTTCGGTGTTGAGCAAGATCGCCGCTTTCAAACCGCCGGCCAGCATCTGGGCGGCGTTCTTGCCACCTGTCTGAGGCTGTGCACCCACCCACTGGGCGCCCACGGTGTTGGCCGCTTCGGTCAGGTAACCGACGCTCGCGCCGGATTGCTCAGCAATCCAGTTGGCCAGTGCCAACAGGCTCGATGCGTTCGCTGCGTGTGCTGCGGCATTGCCCAGCAACACCGCTTTGCGCTCACCACCCAACAAGGACTTGGCGATGGCTTGGGCTTGCGGGCTGGCGGTTCCTGCGCACGGCGCTGCAACGCCCTTGACCGCAGCCATGGCGGCGGCCACATCGGCCAGGCTTTGCGCCCAAGCCGAGGCCTCACCCAGCAGGGTGTGCGCCACAGGCATGGCCCAGGCATCGCCGTGGCTAAAAGCTGCAGGCGAAGTGATCACGTTCAGCTGAGCGCCATGGCGCACGGCGTGGCGCACGCGAAGGGCAAACAGCGGGTGGTCTTTGCGCAGGTTGGCGCCCACGACCAACACGCGCTGCAAAGTGGAGAGCGAGGCGATCGAGGTGCCCAAGGTGCGAACACCTTCGGCAGCAGCAAACTCTGCATGGCGCAGGCGGTGGTCGATGTTGTCAGAACCCAAACCGCGCATCAAGGCGCCAGCCAAGGACAACTCTTCCAGAGTGCTGTGCGGACTGACCAGAGCGCCAATGCTGTTGGCACCATGGTCACGCTGGATGCTTTTCAGGCCGTTGGCCACGTATTCCAAAGCGGTCTGCCAGTCGACTTCTTTCCACTCACCACCCTGCTTGATCATGGGTCGGGTCAGGCGGTCAGGGCCGTTCAGGGCTTCGTAAGAGAAACGCTCACGGTCGGCAATCCAGCACTCGTTGACTTCTTCGTTTTCCAGGGGCACGACGCGCATGACCTGGTTGTTCTTGACCTGCACGATCAGATTGGCACCCGACGAGTCGTGGGCAGCCACCGACTTGCGGCGCGACAACTCCCAGGTTCGGGCATGGTAGCGGAAGGGTTTGCTGGTCAAGGCGCCCACCGGGCAGATATCGATCATGTTGCCCGACAGTTCGGAGTCGATCGTCTGGCCCAGAAAGGTCTCGATCTCGGCATGCTCGCCACGGTGCGACATGCCCAATTCCATGGCGCCAGCGACTTCCTGACCAAAGCGCACGCAGCGTGTGCAGTGGATGCAGCGGCTCATCTCTTCCATAGAAATCAGCGGCCCGACTTCCTTGTGGAAGACCATGCGCTTTTCTTCTTCGTAGCGTGATGTGGTGCCGCCGTATCCGACAGCCAGGTCTTGCAACTGGCATTCACCGCCCTGGTCGCAGATCGGGCAATCGAGTGGGTGGTTGATCAGCAAAAACTCCATGACCGACTTTTGGGCGGCAATCGCCTTGTCGCTCTTGGTGCGCACGATCATGCCTTGCGTCACCGGTGTGGCGCAGGCGGGCATGGGCTTGGGGGCCTTTTCGACCTCGACCAGGCACATGCGGCAGTTGGCCGCGATGGAGAGTTTTTTGTGATAACAGAAATGCGGGATGTAGGTGCCAGCTTTTTCAGCGGCATGCATCACCATGCTGCCTTCGGCAACTTCCACTTTCTGACCGTCGAGTTCTATTTCAACCATGGGTCTTCACCGCTGTTGTATCGGCACCGACCATGGAGGTCTTGTGCTCAATAAGGTGTACAAATTCGTGACGGAAATGTTTGAGCATGCCGCGAACGGGCATGGCCGCTGCATCGCCCAAGGCGCAAATCGTGCGGCCCATGATGTTGCCCGCCACGCTGTCCAGCATGTCGATGTCACTGGGGCGGCCATGGCCGTTTTCGATGCGGTCCACCATGCGCCAGAGCCAGCCCGTGCCTTCGCGGCAAGGGGTGCATTGGCCACAGGACTCATGCGAGTAAAAGTAAGACAGTCGGGCCAGGGCCTTGACCATGCAACGCGTGTCGTCCATCACGATCACGGCACCCGAACCCAGCATCGAGCCGCCTTCTTTGGCGATGCTGTCGTAGTCCATGGTCAGCTTCATCATCAAATCAGCCGGAACCACAGGAGAAGACGAACCACCAGGAATCACGGCCTTGAGCTTGCGGCCACCGCGAACACCACCGGCCAATTCGAGCAGTTTGGCAAACGGCGTGCCCATGGGGACTTCGTAGTTGCCAGGGTGCTCCACGTCACCGCTGACCGAATAGATCTTGGTGCCGCCGTTGTTGGGCTTGCCGCATTCGAGGTAGGCCTGACCGCCATTGCGGATGATCCAGGGCACGGCCGCGAATGTTTCGGTGTTGTTGATGGTGGTGGGCTTGCCATACAGACCAAAGCTGGCCGGAAAAGGTGGCTTGAAGCGTGGCTGGCCTTTTTTGCCTTCGAGTGATTCGAGCAAAGCCGTTTCTTCGCCACAGATGTAAGCACCAAAACCATGCGAAGCGTGCAGCTGGAAGCTGAAGCTGCTGCCCAGAATGTTGTCACCCAGGTAGCCGGCAGCGCGTGCCTCTTCCAGAGCGGCTTCAAAGCGGTCATAGGTGTGGAAAATTTCGCCGTGGATGTAGTTGTAACCCACGCTGATTCCCATGGCGTAAGCGGCAATGACCATGCCTTCGATCACCGTGTGCGGGTTGTACTCCATGATGTCGCGGTCTTTGCATGTGCCCGGCTCGCCTTCGTCCGAGTTGCACACCAAATACTTTTGGCCCGGGAACTGGCGGGGCATGAAGCTCCACTTCAGGCCCGTAGGAAAGCCGGCACCGCCACGCCCGCGCAGCCCGGATTCCTTGACGGTGGCGATCACCTGGTCTTGCGTCAGACCTTCACCGCCATCTTTGCCCAGCATCTTGCGCAAGGCCGCATAGCCGCCGCGCGCTTCGTAGTCTTTGATGCCCCAGTTGCTGCCATTCAGGCCCGCATAAATCTGCGGATTGATGTGGCGATCGTGGAAGCAGGATTCCACGCCGGTGGCCTGGAACTGGCTCAGGATTTGTTCGACTTTCATCAAGCGGCCTCGGCTTTCTTCAGGCTGTCGACGAGCTGGTCGAGCTTTTCGTGGCTCATGAAGCTGCACATATGGCGGTCGTTGACCAGCAACACGGGGGCATCTGCACAGGCGCCCTGGCATTCGCTGGGCTGCAGGGTGAACAGGCCATCGGCCGTGGTTTCACCGACCGACACGCCGAGCTTGTGCTCCAGATGCGCCAAAGCCTGGGCGCCACCACGCAACTGACAAGGCAGGTTGGTGCAAACGTTCAGCTTGAACTTGCCCACCGGCTTTTGGTTGTACATGTTGTAGAAGGTGGTGACTTCGTGCACAGCCATCACGGGCATGCCCAAAAACTCGGCGACGACCTTTTCGCTGTCGGGGCTGACCCAGCTCAGTTCTTGCTGCACGATCGACAGGCAGGCCATCACAGCCGACTGCTTTTGGTCTGCAGGAAACTTGGCAACTTCACGCGCAAAGCGTGCTTTTGTTGACTCAGAGATCATCTGTCAATCTCTCCAAAAACAATGTCCATGGTCCCGATGATCGCGACCGCATCGGCCAGCATGTGGCCACGGGCCATTTCATCGAGGGTGGCGAGGTGGGCAAAGCCCGGGGCACGAATTTTCAGGCGGTAAGGCTTGTTGGCCCCATCGCTGACGATGTAGATGCCAAACTCCCCTTTGGGATGCTCGACCGCGGCGTAAGCCTCGCCTTCGGGCACGTGAAAACCTTCCGTGAAAAGCTTGAAGTGGTGGATCAAGTCTTCCATGTTGGACTTCATGCCTTCACGCGCAGGCGGCGCCACCTTGTGGTTGTCGGTGATGACCGGACCAGGGTTGGCACGCAACCATTTCACGCACTGCTGGATGATGCGGTTCGACTCGCGCATCTCTTGCACACGCACAAGGTAACGGTCATAGCTGTCACCGGTTTTGCCCACAGGAACGTCAAACTCAACCTGAGCGTACGCATCGTAAGGTTGCTTTTTGCGCAAGTCCCAGGCAAAGCCAGAGCCGCGCAGCATGGGACCGGTCATGCCCAGATTCAGGGCGCGCTCGGGCGGCACCACGCCAATGCCGACCGTGCGTTGTTTCCAGATGCGGTTGTCGGTCAGCAGGGTTTCGTATTCATCCACGCACTTGGGAAAGCGCTGGGTGAAGTCGTCGATGAAGTCCAGCAAGGAACCGCTGCGGTTCTTGTTGAGTTGCGCAATGGCCTTGGCATTCTTGAGCTTGCTGACCTTGTATTGCGGCATGCTGTCAGGCAGGTCGCGGTAGACGCCGCCTGGACGGAAATAAGCCGCGTGCATGCGCGCGCCAGACACGGCCTCGTACATGTCAAACAAGTCTTCGCGTTCACGGAAGGTATAGATCAGGACGGTGGAACTGCCGCAATCGTTGCCATGTGAGCCCAGCCACATGAGGTGGTTCAACACCCGGGTGATTTCGGAAAACATCACGCGGATGAACTGGGCGCGCATCGGCACTTCAAGGCCCAGCATTTTTTCGATGGCCAGGCAGTACGCGTGCTCATTGCACATCATCGACACATAGTCGAGCCGGTCCATGTAGGGCAATGACTGGATATAGGTTTTGCTCTCAGCCAGTTTTTCGGTGGCACGGTGCAGCAGCCCAATGTGTGGATCGGCGCGTTGCACGACTTCGCCATCCAACTCCAGCACCAGACGCAGCACGCCGTGCGCAGCGGGGTGCTGGGGACCGAAGTTCAACGTGTAGTTCTTGATTTCGGCCATGTCAGTTCAGGCCTCCATAGTTGTCTTCGCGAATGATTCGCGGTGTGATTTCACGCGGCTCAATGCTCACAGGCTCGTAAATCACGCGCTTGCGCTCGGCGTCATACCGCATCTCGACGTGCCCCGACAGCGGGAAGTCCTTGCGGAAAGGGTGACCGATGAAACCGTAGTCGGTCAGAATGCGGCGCAGGTCGTTGTGACCTTCGAACACGATGCCGTACAAATCAAAGGCTTCGCGCTCGTACCAGTTGGCTGCGTTCCAGATGTCATTGACCGAATCCACCAAAGGCAAGTCGTCCTCAGGGCAAAGCACCTTGACGCGCACGCGCTGGTTCAGACTGACCGACAACAAATGCACAGTGACGCCAAAACGGGGGCCCTCCGCACCGATGTCACGGTAAGTGGAATAGTCCACACCCGCCAGATCGATCAGTTGTTCGAATTGGCAACCCGGCGCCGCCAGCAAAGTTTGCATCACGCCCAGGTAGTTGGCCGCGTTCACGTGAACTGTGACCTCCCCCAATGCGATGCTGATGCGTTGGACCCGATCACCCAAAGCCGCAGCCAGAGTGTCTTGCAGGTCTTCGGGACGAATGGCGAAATCAGTCATCTTTGTCCCTTCACGCACGCGCAATCGTGTGGGTACGGCGAATCTTTTGTTGCAACTGGATGATTCCGTAAATCAACGCCTCTGCTGTGGGTGGGCAGCCTGGCACATACACATCGACCGGCACAATGCGGTCGCAACCGCGCACCACGGAATAGCTGTAGTGGTAATAACCCCCACCATTGGCACAAGAGCCCATGGAGATCACCCAGCGCGGCTCGGACATCTGGTCATAGACCTTGCGCAGGGCCGGCGCCATCTTGTTGCACAAAGTACCTGCCACGATCATCAGGTCTGCCTGGCGGGGACTGGCACGAAACACCTCGGCACCAAAACGCCCCAGGTCATAACGTGCAGCCGCCGAATGCATCATCTCGACTGCGCAGCAGGCCAGACCAAAAGTCATGGGCCACAGCGAACCGGTTTTGGCCCAATTCACCACCGAGTCGTAGCTCGTGGTGATGAAGCCTTCTTTCATCACGCCTTCAATCATTTTTTAATCCTCAAGCAGACTGCATGCTGTTGTCAGTGCGAACGATCATTCCCAGTCCAGGGCGCCTTTTTTCCACTCGTAGACAAAGCCCACGACCAGAATGGTCAGAAATATCACCACGGCCACAAAACCGGCCATACCCACTTCCTTGAGGGCAACCGCCCAGGGAAACAGGAATGCGATTTCCAGATCGAACAAAATGAACAAGATGGCCACCAGGTAATAGCGCACATCAAACTTCATGCGGGCGTCTTCGAAGGCTTCGAAACCGCACTCGTAAGGGGAATTTTTCTCTGCGTCAGGTTTGTTGGGGCCAAGAATGTAGCCCAAAACCTGGGGAATCACGCCGACTGCAATGCCGACCAAAATGAACAAGAGAATGGGAAGATATTGATCGAGGTTCATTTTGAAACTGACGGTATCACCGAATGAATAGCCCAGGCCTGCAGGCCCGGGCTTTTCTGTTTGTCTGGTGCCGTCGGCGAGACTCGAACTCGCACAGCTTTCGCCACTACCCCCTCAAGATAGCGTGTCTACCAATTTCACCACGACGGCAGGATACTTTTGCCCGAGTTGCATGAGGTGGGCCAAATGGCGCGTTTAGCTCTCCGGACAATCCCGTAGTTTACTCTGAAAACCCTGCTTCTTCCTTGCAAAAACCGGGAAATTTGTGCAGGGCAGCAAAGCTGAACAGCAGCTTACTTGGCAGGTGCAGGTGGCACGCTGTTGTCGGGCTTTGCCGCAGGCGTATTGCCAGGAATTTGAGCAGCGGGGCTGCTGTCAACGGGCGTGTTGGGTGCAGCAGGCGCTGTCAAAGTGGTTCCCTCGAGCACGCTGCCTGACGGGGCTGCGGGTCGGACGTTGCTGAAATAAGCCAACAACAAAGTACACGCGAAAAACACCGCTGCCAGAACGGCTGTGGTGCGCGACAGGAAATTGGCGCCACCGGTGGCCCCAAAAAGGCTGCCCGAACCACCGCTGCCAAAAGCCGCGCCCATGTCAGCGCCTTTGCCATGCTGAATCAAAATCAAACCGATCATGACCAGCGCCGACAACATCTGAACCACCAAAATCAAAGTCAACACCATGCTCATCTGTATCTCCAAAAATCAATAAAAGCTTGTCAAAAGACTCAGCGTGAAGCTGTTTCCAGCAGGGCTAAAAAGTCAGACGCCTTGAGTGCTGCCGCACCAATCAGGCCACCATCCACATCGGGCTGGGCCAGCAAATCAGCAGAGGTGGCGGCACTCATGCTTCCGCCGTACAAAATAGACACTCGGTCCGCGTGCGCCGTGGCCGCTTGCAACTGCGCTCGCAGCACGGCGTGCACTTGTTGCGCTTGCTCGGGCGTAGCGGTCAGTCCGGTGCCAATGGCCCAGACAGGCTCATAGGCCACCACGATTTCACTGATGCAATGGCCATTGGCATGAATCACAGCGGCCAGCTGGCGCTTGACCACCCGCTCGGTTTGACCCGCTTCGCGCTCCGCCAGGCTTTCGCCCACGCACACGACAGGCGTGATGCCGGCAGCCAGGGCGCGTTGTGCCTTGGTCGCCACCAGCGCATCCGATTCGGCATGGTAACGGCGGCGCTCAGAATGACCCACGATGCAGTAGCGCACCGCAAAATCCTGCAGCATTTTGGCCGAAACCTCGCCGGTAAAGGGGCCTGATTCATGGGCAGACACGTCTTGCGCCCCCAATTCAAGGGCCGAGCCAGCCAGCAAGTTCTGCAACTGAGCCAGATAGGCCGTCGGCACACAAACCGCAGCGTGGCAATGCACACCCGCCATGCCAGCCAAAAGCTCAGACACCAAAGATGCGTTGTCAGCCAGGCTGCCATTCATCTTCCAGTTACCGAGCATCAACTTGCTGCGCATCGTCATCCCCAAGTGACCACCAACTTGCCCACATGCTGGTTCGTCTCCATCAGGGCATGTGCTTGCGCCGCACCCGATGGCAAGCCGCCCCCTGCCTGCGCAGCAGCAAAGACACTGTGAATGACCGGCTTGATGCGGCCCGACTCAATCCAGGGCCAAACAGTCTCACGCAAAGACTTGGCAATCGCGGCTTTGAAAGCCACTGGGCGCGGACGCAGCGTGGAGCCAGTGATCGTCAAGCGGCGACGCAAAACGATGCCCGCATTGAACTCGCTCTTGACACCCCCTTGCACCGCAATGATGACCAGCCGGCCATCTTCGGCCAAAGCCTCGACTTCGCGCGCCACATAGTCGCCAGCGACCATGTCCAGAATCACATTCACACCCGCACCCTGGGTCAGGCGCTTGGCTTCGGCCACGAAATCGGTGGTTTTGTAGTTGATGGCGTGGTCAGCACCCAAGGCCAGGCAAGCCTGGCATTTCTCATCAGAGCCTGCCGTGGCGATCACGGTCGCACCTGCGGCCTTGGCCATCTGAATGGCCGTGACCCCAATGCCACTGGTACCGCCCTGGATCAGCAAGGTCTCGCCCGCTTGCAAACGCCCACGGTCGAACACATTGCTCCACACGGTGAAAAATGTCTCGGGCAGCGAAGCGGCCTCGAGGTCACTCAGGCCGCGGGGCACAGGCAAACATTGTTCTATGGGCGCCACGCACAGTTGCGCATAGCCGCCGCCAGCCACCAGAGCGCACACACGGTCACCCAAAGCCAGGCCGGCTTGAGCCATCGCCTGCACGTCACCCGACACCACCACACCGGCCACTTCAAGGCCAGGAATGTCTGAGGCGCCCGGTGGCACGGGGTAGTTGCCGGTGCGTTGCAGCACGTCGGGGCGGTTGATGCCGCTGGCCGATACGCGAATGAGCAACTCCCCTGCCCCAGCCACAGGATCAGGACGGGTGCCAGGCACCAGCACCTCGGGGGCGCCGTAGCTTTGAATTTCAATCACGTTCATGGGGCAGCCTAGTACAGGTCAGGCCGAGTGGCGTTTGGCCACCCGGAACACCTCAGAAGATTATTGAGGACCCTGTGCAGGACGGTCCAACAAGGCCTTCATCGACAGTTTGATACGGCCTTTTTCGTCGGTTTCCATGACCTTGACCTTGACGATCTGGCCTTCGCTCAGGTAGTCGGTCACTTTTTCGACGCGCTCATGAGCGATCTGGCTGATGTGCAACAGACCGTCCTTGCCTGGCAACAAGTTGATCAAAGCACCGAAGTCTAGGATCTTGGTCACTGGGCCTTCGTAGACCTTGCCGATTTCAACTTCGGCGGTGATCTGCTCGATGCGGCGCTTGGCGATCTCGGCCTTGTCACCGTCGGTGGCGGCGATCGTGATCGTGCCGTCTTCGGAGATGTTGATCTGGCAGCCGGTTTCTTCGGTCAAAGCACGGATGGTGGCACCACCCTTGCCGATCACGTCACGGATTTTCTCGGGGTTGATCTTCATGGTGAAGAGCTTGGGTGCGAAATCGGACACTTCTGTGTTGGCTTCGCTCATCGCTTCTTGCATCTTGCCCAGAATGTGCATGCGGGCTTCTTTGGCCTGAGCCAAAGCCACTTGCATGATCTCTTTGGTGATGCCCTGGATCTTGATGTCCATCTGCAAAGCGGTGATGCCGTTGGTGGTACCGGCCACTTTGAAGTCCATGTCACCCAGGTGGTCTTCATCACCCAGGATGTCGGTCAGCACCGCAAAGCGGTTCTCTTCCTTGATCAGGCCCATGGCAATACCGGCCACGTGGGCTTTCATCGGCACACCGGCGTCCATCATCGACAAGCAACCGCCGCAGACCGAAGCCATGGACGATGAACCGTTCGATTCGGTGATTTCGGACACCACACGCATGGTGTAAGGAAATTCTTCTTTGGTAGGCAAGACAGCGGCCAAAGCACGCTTGGCCAAACGGCCGTGGCCGATTTCGCGGCGCTTGGTGCTGCCCATGCGGCCCACTTCGCCAGTGGCAAAGGGAGGCATGTTGTAGTGGAACATGAAGCGGTCTTCGAACTCGCCAGCCAAAGCGTCAATGCGCTGAGCATCGCGCTCAGTGCCCAAAGTGGTGATCACCAAGGCCTGGGTTTCACCGCGTGTGAACAAAGCCGAGCCGTGGGTGCGGGGCAACACACTGTTGCGAATCTCGATGGGGCGCACAGTGCGGGTGTCACGGCCGTCGATACGGGGCTCACCGGCCAAAATCTGGCTGCGCACGATTCGGGCTTCGATTTCGAACATCAGGCCATCCAGCTTGACGCCGTCAAACACAACGCCCTCTTCAGCCAGCGCCACTTTGACCGAAGCATAAGCTTCACGGCAAGCGTGCGTACGGGCTTGTTTGTTGCGGATCTGGTAAGCAGCGCGCAGCTTTTGTTCGGCCAGAGTAGCCAGTTTGGCTTCGAAAGCCAAATCGCGGGCAGGCGCTTGCCAGTCCCAGACCGGCTTGCCGGCTTCACGCACCAACTCATGGATCGCTTGGATGGCAATGGCCGATTGCTCGTGGCCGTAAACCACACCACCCAACATGATTTCTTCGGACAATTGCTGCGCTTCCGACTCCACCATCAGCACGGCGGCTTCGGTACCGGCCACCACCAGGTCCATCACGCTGTCTTTGCGCTGGGTCTGGCCGGGGTTGAGCACGTATTCGCCGTTGATGTAACCCACGCGAGCCGCGCCAATAGGACCATTGAACGGGATACCCGAGATGGACAAGGCAGCAGACACGGCGATCATCGCAGCGATGTCAGCATCGACTTCAGGATTGAGCGAAACGGTGTGGATGACCACGTGCACGTCGTTGTAAAAACCTTCAGGGAACAAAGGACGGATTGGGCGGTCGATCAGACGGCTGGTCAGGGTCTCGTGCTCGCTGGGCTTGGCTTCGCGCTTGAAAAAGCTGCCAGGGATCTTGCCCGCGGCATACGTTTTTTCAATGTAATCCACGGTGAGCGGGAAAAAATCCTGCCCGGCTTTGGCGATCTTGGAACCCACCACAGTGGCGAGCACCACGGTGCCTTCCATGTCGAGCAGCACGGCGCCGCCGGCTTGGCGAGCGACTTCGCCAGTTTCCATCTTGACCGTGTGCTGGCCCCACTGGAATGTTTTGGTAACTTTGTTAAAAATAGACATGTTCAGTACTCCTGAAAACAAAAGCGCATGAGGCTGCACCGAAGGCCCGGAAGATGACTTTCTGAACTCGATGCCATTCCACAAAACATCTGGCTTAAAGCCTTGTGGAATGACACAGCGCGGGTTCGTCTTGACAGATTCCGACTGAAAAAAGAATAAAGCGCCTGAGCTAGTGTCCTAACTCAGGCGCTTTTCATCTGGACAGACGATTACTTGCGCAGGCCAAGTTTGGCGATCAGCGCGACGTAACGGTCAGCATCACGGGACTTGAGGTAGTCCAGCAGTTTGCGGCGACGGCTCACCATGCGCAGCAGACCGCGGCGACCGTGATGGTCTTTAGCGTGTGTTTTGAAGTGAGGTGTCAGCTCGTTGATACGGGCTGTGAGCAAAGCCACTTGGACCTCTGGGGACCCTGTGTCGTTGGCTGCGCGTGCGTTGGCTTTGACGACCTCGGCCTTGATTGAAGAAGCAATCATGGTATTTCCTTGTTGTTTCGCTGGGGTTCAGAAATGAATTTCAGCGTGTTAATGACTTGCGCCTACTGCCGGAAAAGCGGTGGGCGTGCGTTTGGCAAATTGCAAAACAGGCGGATTATAGCCCGCAATCGGACCTTCCACGGTGCATTGGCAGCCCATGAGCCAACAGCCCCCCGATGACGGGTCTTTATCAGGGCCATTCATCGGCATCATTAATCGGGGTCAGATCCCAATTAAATCAATCGGGCGCTGACCCCAATGAGCGCTGACCCCGGTGAACGGCTCACCCTGTGACCACGGCCGATCAGCCGGATGACGACTTATTTCGGCTCAACCACAATGCCAAGCGGGCAACCCCCTGCTCCAGCCGGGACAAGTCTTCAGACGCAAAACACCAGCGCAGCCAGCCCGCAGCTTCCCGGGCGAAAGCCTCGCCCGGGGCCAGCCCCAAGCCTGCTTCGGCCACCAAGCGCTTGGCTGTGGCCACTGCATCGGGGTGCCCCTCCAACCTGAAAAAGGCATACATGCCGCCTTTGGCTGGGGCGAGCTGCACGCCTTGCACGGCCTGTAGCAGGGGCACCAGGGTGTCTCGACAGGCTTTGAGGTGCTTGACCACGCGGGGCGTGATGTCCGCCGTATTTTGCAAAGCCACCACGCCTGCCCGCTGGGTGAAGACCGGTGCGCACGAGGTGTTGAATTCGATCAATTTGCCCATGTGTGGCGTCATGGCGGGTGGCATCACCAGCCAGCCCAGCCGCCATCCGGTCATCAAAAAGCTCTTGGAAAAGCTGTGCACCACCACCAGACGGTCATCAGGCTCGGCCACATCCAGGAAAGACGGGGCACAGCCGTTGAGCGTGTCGGTCTCGTAATAAAGGCGCTCATACACCTCATCGGCCAGCACCCAAGTGCCCGTCTGGCGGCAATGCGCCAGGATCTCGGCCTGCTCCGCTCGGCTGAGCGTCCATCCGGTCGGGTTGTTGGGTGAATTGACGATCAGCATGCGCGTGGCCGGCGTGATGGCGGCCTTGAGTGCGGCCATGTCGAGCTGCCATTGCCCCGCGACCGGACGCAGCGACACGCACTTCAAATGGGCCCCCATGACCAGCGCCTGTGCCGTCAGATTGGGCCAGACGGGTGTCACGGCCACCACTTCGTCACCGGCATCGACCAAGGCCTGGGCAGCCAACATCAGCGCGTTCACGCCCCCCGAAGTGATGGCCAGACGGTCCACCCCGATCGGGCCATGCAAGGCCGACATGTAATCCGACACCGCCTGACGCAGCTCGGGCAGCCCCAGGTTGTGCGCATAAAAGGTCTCGCCCTTTTGCAAGGAATCAATGGCCGCCTCGCGCACCACGGCGGGGGTGACTTCGTCGGACTCGCCAAACCAGAAAGCCAGCACATCGGGGCGACCCATGCCCGCATTGGCCACTTCACGAATACGCGACTCGTCCAGGTCCATGACGGCCTGGCGCATGAATGGGGGTTGAATGGTGTTCATGCTGTCATCGTAACGGCTGCTTCGGTATGCGGATGTCCCCCACTTGCAGCCACGCCGCGCTTGCCTATCATGGTCGACACAACAACATTCAGGGAGAAGGTCATGGTCACACGGCATTTTTCAACGGCGCTGGCCGGCTTGGCATGCGGGCTTTGCCTGGCAGCTATTGCACCGGCAAGCCGAGCGGCAGACAACTTTGTCGCCACCACAGGAGCAGAACAAGGGGCCAAGGGCAAAAAACCCAAGTCAGCCAAACCCCCTAAATCGCCCGTTGACCAAGGCACGGGCGAAAAAAAGGCCGAGCGCGACAAACGCCTTTTGCGCGAATGCAAAGGCAAGGCCAACGCGGGGGCTTGCGAGGGTTACGCCAGTTAAGCGCCCCACCACTGCTGCAAACCGCTGGCGCGCACGCCAGGACGGGCGATGGCCGCATCGAGCAAGCCGGCCTGGGCTTCGATCAGCGTGAACTGATCGCGGGCGCGGGTGATGCCGGTGTAGACCAATTCCCGTGAAAGCACTTCGGCTGCGCCGGGGGGCAAAACCAGCGCGGTGTGTGCAAACTCCGAGCCCTGGCTTTTGTGCACCGTCATCACAAAAGCGGTTTCGGCATGGGCCAGTCGCGATACGCTGACCGAGCGCAGTTGTTCGCCGTCCAGAAACCAGGCTTTCAGCACGCCCGCTTTGCCCGCCATGGGCAAGACCACGCCGACATCGCCATTGAACACACCCAATTGGGTGTCGTTGCGCGTGACCATGACCGGACGTCCGGCAAACCACGCCCCCTGGGGCTTGAGCCAGCCTTCTTCGGCCAGTGCTTTTTGCACCGCCGCATTGAGCGCGGTGGTTCCCCAGTCGCCCTGGTGCACCGCGCACAGGATGCGAAAACGATCGAAGCTTTGCAGCGCCTGCACCACCGCGGCGGCATGCACATCGGCGTCTTCAGTGACCGGCAGATCGCGCACTTTTTGCAGGTAGTCCAGGTAAGAGGCCATCGGTGCGGCGCCGCCGTCTGCGAAACGCCCCAGAGCCAGTTCGCACACCGCTTGAGGCGAGTGGGGTTGCAAGCTGCGCAAGGCTTTGCCATTTTTGCCTTCCGGCAAGGCAAAGGCCTTGGCCACCTGGCCGGCAGCGCCCGCATTCACGGCCAAGGCCAGTTGGCCAATCGGGCCGTCAAAGCGTCGACTTTGACGCAGCATCACGGTTTGCTGCGCCAGGGCCGACACCGGCTGTGCAGCCGAAGCCTGAAACCGAGGCGCCAAAGACTGCCCCGCCACGTTCTGCACAAAACGCAACGTCTCTGCCTGATAGCCCCCTTTGGCCGCATCTCGGCACACATCGCCCAACACCGCGCCGGCCTCGACCGAGGCCAACTGGTCTTTGTCACCCAGCAGCACCAAACGCGCTGTAGGCGGCAAGGCCTGCAGCAAGGCGTCCATCATTTCGAGGTGCACCATCGAGGCTTCGTCCACGATCAACACATCCACATCCAGCGGGTTGGCCGCGTGGTGCCTGAACATGCGGGTATCGGGCCTGGCGCCCAACAGCGCGTGCAAAGTGCGGGCCGGACCGATGCGCTGTATCAGCGTGTCCAGCTCGAGCGATGCACCGGCTTGTTGTTGCAGTGCCCTCAGCGAACCGTCAATCGATTGCTTGAGCCTGGCCGCGGCCTTGCCAGTGGGCGCGGCCAAGGCCACGCGCAAGGGGCTAGCGCCCTCGTGCAGTGCCAGCAGCAAGGCCAGCAAACGCGCAGCGGTATAAGTCTTGCCTGTGCCGGGGCCACCGGTAATGACCGACAAATGCGCCCGCAAGGCCACCGCGCAAGCGAGCTTTTGCCAGTCGGTTTGGTCCTCGCTCGTTGCAACCGCATGAGGCTGCTGGCCAAAAAACCGGTCCAGCCAATCACGCGCCAAGGCCTCGGGCACTGGCAGCGCGCTTTGTGCACGCAGCAACAGGTTTTTACCCACACGCTCTTCATAAGCGCGGTAGCGGCGCAAGTACAGCAAAGGCGCATCCGCCGATCCGCCCAATACCAAAGGCTGGCCCAAGTCAGGCGAATCTGCGCGGCGCAGGCAAGCCGGATCACCCATCTGCAAGGCCGCTGTCCAGGCGGTCACATCGCCGGGCAAGTGCGCCCACAGCGCCAACAAACCCTGCGGGGCCTGCACCGCATCGGCAGGCCAGCCCAGCAGTTCCACTGGGGGCGTGGCCAAAGCGTTCACCGACAAACAGGTGTGTCCACGCCCCTCCATTTGGGCCAGCACGGCAGCGGCCACCAGCAGGGCTGGGGGCGCTTTTGCATCCAGCCGGTGAAGTTGCGTGGCCAAGGCACTGTCCAGGCGGCGCAACCAGCCCAGCTCGGCCCAGGCATGCAGCCATTGCAAAGTGTTTTCGGCACTCAGGCCCTGCTCGGGAAAATCACGAAGCCAGTCCATTTGCGCCGCCTGTGCCGACCATGCTGCGTGCTTGGTTTTGCGAACGTTCATGTCCCCTCCCCTGGCTGGGCCACAGCATCCGTTGGGCGCCCCAGCATCGCGTCCAGTCCGTCCATCAAGGCCAGCGGCGCGGGCAACGTGCAGCAGCCCCCGGCAGGCCCGTCGATGCCGCGCATGAACAAATACACCGCACCGCCCAGATGCTGCGCCGGATCGTAAGCCCCGCCCAGACGCGCCCGCAGCAAGCGGTGCAAAGCCAACATGTAAAGGGCTGCCTGCACCTCGTAGCGGTGGTGGGCCATGGCCTGGTCCAAAGCCTCAGCGCTGTAGGCCGCATCGTCTGCGCCCAAGTGGTTGGACTTGTAATCGAGCACCCAATAACGCCCAGCATGCTCGAACACCAGATCGGCAAAACCCATCAACATGCCGTGCAGTTGCGCCTCGGGCAATTTGGGGCGACTCACGCCACAAAGCAAATGCTGCCGGCACAAGGCATCGATTTCCTGGGCGTGCAGGCGGTCTGCAGGTAGCCAGAACTCCATCTCGGGCAACACCGTGAGCAGCGCATTGAGCGGCACATCCGGCCCGCGCAGCGGCTGCGCCACCACACGAGACAACCAATTCACGACGACATCGGACTGGCTCTTGTAGCCCGCACGATCACAGCGCTTGAGCAGGCGTTCGGCCGTGGGCGTTCCTGGCTGCAAGGCAAAGCCATCAGCGGCCAGCCACTCCAACTGGTCATGTAAAAAGTTGCCCGCGCTGGGGCCACGGGCAAAACCATGCCAAGGCGACACGGCCGCTGTTGCACGCGGAGCGGCAGCAGCAGCAGAAAACATGGCCAAGTCCACACCTTCATCGAGCGGTTCGTCATCCGCTGGGCGGGGCGGGGCCATTTGCAGGGCCGCTTGCAGCACAGGCTGTGCAGACAGATCACGCGCCAGACGCGAAAAGCTGGCAATGGTCCAGCGCTTGTCGATCACCGCCG
>NZ_JBIKHV010000064.1:0-13956 GCF_044361985.1 Limnohabitans sp.
AGCCTTTTTGAGGGTAACCGCAACACAGGTATCCGGGTGGCAACACCGTCTGCACCCCCACATGCCAGAGCATGGCCTGCGTGGCCAGGCCGACTTGGCTGAACAGCCGCTCGGAGCCACAACCGGGAAAATAGAAAACAGCCTCGGACTCTGAGGTGGTGGCTTTCGGGTTGCGGATGATCGGCACGTAATCGTTGTCTTCAATGTCCAGCAAGGCCCGCGCCGTTTTCTTGGGCAAGTTGCCCGGCATCTTCTTGTTGATGAAGTGGATCACCTGCTCTTTGATCGGCGCGGTGCCCACCGATGCGGGCGGGGCGCTGGTCTGCTTGCGCGCCACGCCCTTGAGCAAGCCCGCCACAAAGCGCTGCGCCCTCATGCCCACACCCACCATGGCAGCACGCGCCAGCTTGATGGTTTCGGGGTTGGTGGCGTTCAGCATGAACATGGCCGCGGCATTGCCGGGGCGGAAACTCTTTTGGCCCATCTTGCGCAACAGGTTGCGCATGTTCATGGACACCTCGCCAAAGTCGATGTTGACCGGGCAAGGCGACAGACATTTATGGCAAACGGTGCAGTGGTCGGCCACGTCTTCGAATTCTTGCCAGTGCTTGATCGAGATGCCCCGCCGGGTCTGCTCTTCGTACAAAAAGGCCTCGACCAGCAGTGAAGTGGCCAAAATCTTGTTGCGCGGGCTGTACAGCAAATTGGCACGCGGCACATGGGTGGCGCACACCGGCTTGCATTTGCCACAGCGCAGGCAGTCTTTCACGCTGGCGGCAATCTCGCCAATGTCGGACTGCTGCATGATCAGCGATTCATGGCCCATCAGGCCAAAACTCGGCGTGTAGGCGTGGGTCAGGTCGGCGGCATGCACATCGTCGCCCAGGCCCTTGAGAGCCTCGCCGCGCAGCAGCTTGCCTTTGTTGAAGCGCCCTTCGGGGTCAACCCTGGCCTTGTAAGCGGTGAAATTAGCCAACTCGGCGTCGGTCAAAAACTCCAGCTTGGTGATGCCAATGCCGTGTTCACCCGAGATCACGCCGTCCAGGCTACGCGCCAGCACCATGATGCGGGCCACCGCCTCGTGCGCGGTTTGCAGCATCTCGTAGTTGTCGGAGTTGACCGGAATGTTGGTGTGCACATTGCCGTCACCGGCGTGCATGTGCAGCGCCACCCAGACCCGGCCCTTGAGGACGCGCTGGTGGATGGCCGTCACCTCGTCGAGGATGGGCTGAAAAGCCGAACCCGAGAAAATATTCTGGAAAGCCGGACGAATTTGCGTTTTCCAGCTGGCCCGTAACGCATGGTCCTGCAGTTGGGGGAAGAGTTCGTCGACTTGTGTCAGCCACCCTTGCCATTGCGCACGAACCTCCCGCACCACCGCCAAGGCTTGGGCCACGCGGTCTTCCAGCAGTTCTGCCGAAGCGATTTCATTGGCATCGTCTTGCTTACCCAATGGCAGCTTGCCACGCTCCAGAAAATCTTCCAGCTCACGGCACAACTTGAGTTTGTTGTGCAGGCTCAGCTCGATGTTGATGCGTTCGATGCCATCGGTGTATTCGGCCATGCGCGGCAAGGGAATCACCACGTCTTCGTTGACCTTGAAGGCGTTGGTGTGGCGCGAAATGGCCGCGGTCTTTTTGCGGTCCAGCCAGAATTTCTTGCGCGCCTCGGGGCTGATGGCAATGAAGCCTTCGCCGCTGCGCGAGTTGGCAATGCGCACGATCTCGCTGGTGGCCTTGGCCACATCGTCGGCGTTGTCGCCGGCGATGTCGCCGATCAGCACCATCTTGGGGAAGCCGCCGCGCTTGGACTTGGTGGAATAGCCCACCGCCCGCAAATAGCGGTCGTCCAGATGCTCCAGGCCTGCCATCACGGTGCCGGTGCGTTTTTGCTCGGCAAACATGAAATCCTTGATCTCGACGATGCTGGGCACCGCTTCGCGGGCATGGCCAAAAAACTCCATGCACACGGTGCGGGTGTGTGTGGGCATGCGGTGCATCACCCAACGTGCACTGGTGATCAGGCCGTCACAGCCTTCTTTTTGGACGCCTGGCAGACCCGACAGAAACTTGTCGGTGACGTCCTTGCCCAGCCCTTCCTTGCGGAAAGTCTTGCCCGGAATCACCAGGGTTTCAGTGCGGATCGGGGTCTTGCCATCGGCCTTGAAGTAGCGCAGCTCGAAAGTGGCGACTTCGGCGTCGTGGATCTTGCCCATGTTGTGGTCCATGCGCACCACGTCGAGCCATTCGGCGTCAGGGGTGACCATGCGCCAGCTGGCCAGGTTATCGAGCGCAGTGCCCCACAAAACCGCCTTTTTGCCACCTGCGTTCATGGCAATGTTGCCGCCAATGCAGCTGGCTTCGGCTGAGGTCGGGTCCACCGCAAAGACAAAACCACCGCGCTCGGCCGCATCGGCCACGCGTTGGGTGACCACACCGGCTTCGGTCCAGATGGTCGGGATCTTGTGCGCAATACCCGGCAGTTCGACCATCTCGACCTCGGTCATGGCCTCGAGCTTTTCGGTGTTCATGACCGCACTCTTCCAGGTCAGGGGAATCGCACCGCCTGTATAGCCCGTGCCGCCACCCCGAGGCACGATCGTCAGGCCCAGGTCGATACAGCCTTTGACCAGCCCCGCCATTTCGGTCTCGGTGTCTGGGGTCAGCACCACAAAGGGGTACTCCACGCGCCAGTCGGTCGCATCGGTCACATGGCTTACGCGTGAGAGCCCGTCAAACTTGATGTTGTCCTTGGCCGTCAGGCGCCCCAGGGTCTTTTGCACTTGGCTGCGCAGCTTAGCCATGCGGATGAAACGCTGGCCGAATTGCGCCACGGCATGGCTTGCCAGTGTCAGCAATTGGCCGACCAGCGCGTCACGGGCCTCGTCCACTCCGGGGGTGCGGCGCTTTTGAACCTCGCCCAGTCGGTGCTGCATCGCGTCCACCAGCAGCTTGCGACGGGCCGGGTTGTCCAGCAGGTCGTCTTGTAAATAAGGGTTGCGCTCGACCACCCAGATGTCGCCCATCACTTCGTAGAGCATGCGGGCTGAACGCCCTGTACCGCGTTCCTGGCGCAACTGGTTCAACAAATCCCAAGCTGGCTCGCCCAGCAGACGGACCACGATTTCACGGTCAGAAAAGCTCGTGTAGTTGTAAGGAATCTCGCGCAGGCGCGGCGCATCGGCGTCGGCTTGCATCAAATGTTGGAGCGTGGTGGGTGCATTCATGGGGGTGGCGCAGTCAAATGCGTTGAAAAACGCGGTCAGCCAGCCCTGGACGAAAGCGTCAAACTGGCTGGATAACAATATTACCGCAGTGCAACAAACACGCGCAGAGGGTGGGGCCACCTGTCACTTCAGGGTCTTTTTCTCATGGAAAGTCCGGGTTGTCACAGTGTCTTCATCGCTTTTTAATGGAATTGTCTTTTTTATAAGGCAAAGTTAGCTTGAAGACCGACAGCTTGACGGGCCTTTTTGCACTTTCAGCTTTTTTTCAGGAACCGCTATGAAACTCAAACTCACCCTTTCTGCCCTGACCCTGGGCCTGGCCAGCTTGTCCGCCCAAGCCCAAACCGAAATCCAGTGGTGGCACTCCATGGGTGGCGCCCTGGGCGAGTGGGTCAATGACCAGGCCAAGGATTTCAACGCCAGCCAAAAAGACTACAAAATCGTCCCGACCTTCAAGGGCAGCTACGACGAATCCATGACCGCTGCCATCGCCGCCTACCGTGCGGGCAACGCCCCCCACATCTTGCAGGTGTTTGAAGTGGGCACCGCCACCATGATGGCCAGCAAGGGGGCCATCGTGCCCGTGGGCAAAGTCATGAAAGACGCCGGCCTGAAATTCGACCAAAACGCCTATGTGCCCGCTGTGGCCGGTTACTACACCGCGCCCAATGGCCAGATGCTGAGCTTCCCGTTCAACAGCTCCACCCCCGTGTTCCATTACAACAAGGACGCCTTCAAAGCGGCTGGCCTGGACCCGAACACCCCACCCACCACCTGGCCTGAAGTGGCTCTGGCAGCCGCCAAGCTCAAGGCCAGTGGCCACAAGTGCCCGTTCACCACCAGCTGGATCAGCTGGACACAGCTTGAGTCCTTTTCAGCCTGGCACAACACCGAATTCGCCACCAAGGGCAATGGCATGCGCGGCATGGACGCGCGCCTGAGCTTCAACACCCCCTTGCACGTGCGCCACATTGACAACCTGGCCAACATGGCCAAGCAGGGCTTGTTCATTTACAAAGGCCGCGGCAATGCGGCGGACGCCACCTTTGTCTCCGGCGAATGCGCCATGGCCACCGGTTCGTCAGCGCTGTACGGCAGCGTGGTGCGTAACGGCAAGTTTGGCTATGGCATCGGCGCCCTGCCTTATTACCCCGATGTGAACGGTGCGCCGCAAAACACGGTGATCGGTGGCGCCAGCTTGTGGGTGATGAGTGGCAAGAAAGCCCCTGAGTACAAAGGCGTGGCCCAGTTTTTTGCCCATTTGTCCAAGGACGATGTGGCTGCCGCCAGCCACCAGCGCACCGGCTACCTGCCCGTGACCAAAGCCTCTTTCGAAGTGACCGAGAAATCCGGCTTCTACAAAAAGAACCCCGGCACCGATGTGTCCGTGACACAAATGATCCGCAAGACCACCGACAAGTCACGCGGCGTGCGTCTGGGCAATTTTGTGCAGATCCGCACCATCATTGACGAGGAGCTCGAAGGCGTGTGGAGCGGCAAAAAGGGCACCAAAGAAGCCCTGGACATGGCCATCAAACGCGGCAACGAGCAGCTCGAACGCTTCGAAAAAGCCAACAAGTGATTTCACAACCGCTGCTCGCAGCGGTTGGCTCTGAAAAAAAAGCAGAGGCAGTGCCTCTGCTTTTACGCATTTTGGGATGACACTCAGCCACCCCGCCTGGTAAAGAATTTATGGAAAAACGCGTTCGCTTCAAATCCCGCTGGCTGCCCTGGTTGCTGATCGCACCCCAGATGGGCGTGGTGCTGGTGTTCTTTTTCTGGCCCGCTGGCCAGGCCCTGTACCAAAGCGTGCTGCAGGAAGATGCCTTTGGCGCATCCCGCGAGTTCGTGGGGATGGAGAATTTTTCCCGTTTGTGGAACGACAGCGGCTACCTCGAGTCTTTCAAAATCACAGCCGTTTTTTCCTTGCTGGTGGCTGTCACGGGTTTGTCGGTGTCTTTGCTTCTGGCGGTGATGGCCGACCGGGTCGGGCGCGGTGCGGGGCTGTACAAAACCCTGCTGATCTGGCCTTATGCGGTAGCCCCTGTGGTCGCGGGCGTTTTGTGGCTGTTCATGTTTGCATCGCCCATGGGCGTGGTCGGCTACGCCCTCAGGGCCGTCGGCATCGAGTGGAACCACCTGCTCAACCCCAACCACGCCATGGCGCTGATCGTGATGGCCGCAGTCTGGAAGCAAATTTCGTATAACTTTTTATTCTTTCTGGCGGGTTTGCAGTCCATTCCCAAATCGCTGATCGAAGCCGCTGCCATTGACGGGGCCAGCCCCTGGCGGCGCTTTTGGACCATCGTGTTCCCACTGCTGTCACCCACCACCTTCTTTTTGCTGGTGATCAACATCGTTTACGCCTTTTTTGACACCTTCGCCATCGTGGACGCCACCACCCACGGCGGCCCGGGCAAAGACACGGCCATTCTGGTTTACAAGGTTTATTACGACGGCTTCAAGGCGCTGGACATGGGCAGCTCGGCCGCGCAGTCGGTGGTGCTGATGGTGATCGTGGTGTCGCTCACGGTCTTGCAGTTCAAGTTTGTCGAAAAGAAAGTGCAGTACTGATGTCTCTCTCCCCTGTTCAATTGGGTGGCCCGTCATGATCGAACGACGCCCCGGCCTGCAGGTCCTGCGGCATGTCATCTTGCTGATTGGCGTGGCCATCGTGGCTTTTCCGCTGTACCTGACTTTTGTCGGCTCCACCCAAACGGCACAGCAGATCAACCAAAGCGTGCCCATGTCGCTGGTGCCTGGCAGCCACTTTTGGGAAACCTACCGCCTGACCCTTTTTGGTGGGCCCAACTCTCAAGGCAGCCCGCTGCCGGGGATGTGGCCCATGATGAAAATCAGCCTGATCAGCGCCCTGGGCATCGCGATTGGCAAGATTGCCATTTCGCTGCTGTCGGCATTTGCCATTGTTTATTTCCGTTTTCCGTTGCGCAACCTGGTGTTCTGGATGATTTTTGTCACATTGATGCTGCCGGTGGAAGTGCGCATCAGCCCGACCTATGAGGTGGTGGCGGGCCTGGGCATGCTGAACAGCTTTGCAGGTCTGACGGTGCCCTTGATCGCCTCAGCCACGGCCACCTTTTTGTTCCGGCAATTTTTTCTGACCATTCCCGATGAACTGGTCGAGGCCGCGCGCATGGATGGCGCAGGTCCGATGCGGTTCTTCAAGGACGTGCTGCTGCCCTTGTCCGCCACCAACATCGCCGCCCTGTTCGTGATCCAGTTCATCTATGGCTGGAACCAGTACCTGTGGCCCTTGCTGGTGACCACCAACGAAGACATGTACCCCGTGGTGCTGGGCATCAAGCGGCTGATCTCGGGAGAGTCGTGGACAGAATGGAACGTGGTCATGGCCGCCGCCATTTTGGCCATGCTGCCGCCGGCGATGGTCGTGATCCTGATGCAAAAATGGTTCGTCAAAGGCCTGGTCGATACGGAAAAATAAATAACCCGGGGACAGACCACTGCGAAGCGGTGCTCTGTCCTCGTCTGATATGAAACCCGGGGAAAGACCACTGCACAGCGGTGCTCTGTCCTCGTCTGATATGAAACCCGGGGAAAGACCACTGCACAGCGGTGCTCTGTCCCCATCTGATCAAAAAGATATATGGCTTCCATCACCCTCTCTCACATCCTGAAAACCTACGGTTCAGGCGCCAAATCCAACACCGTCATCCACGACCTGAGCGCCAGCATCCACCATGGCGAATTTGTCGTGATCGTCGGCCCCTCGGGCTGCGGCAAGTCCACCCTGCTGCGCATGGTGGCTGGCCTGGAAGACATCACGGGCGGCAACATCTCGATCGGCGAACGCGTGGTGAACGACCTGGAACCTGCCGAACGCGACATCGCCATGGTGTTCCAGAACTACGCGCTGTACCCCCACATGAGCGTGTTCGACAACATGGCCTATGGCCTGAAAATCGCCAAGCGCTCCGCCGAAGAAATCAAGGCGCGCGTCGACAAGGCGGCGGGCATTCTCGAATTGAGCCAACTGTTGCAACGCAAGCCCCGAGAACTGTCCGGTGGTCAGCGCCAGCGGGTCGCCATGGGCCGTGCCATCGTGCGCCAACCCCAGGTCTTTTTGTTTGACGAGCCGCTGTCCAACCTGGACGCCAAATTGCGTGCCCAGACTCGCCTGGAGATCCAGAAGCTGCACCGTGAATTGGGCATCACCAGCCTGTTTGTCACACACGACCAAGTTGAAGCCATGACCTTGGCCCAGCGCATGATCGTCATGAACGGTGGGCGCATGGAGCAGTTCGGCACGCCGGAAGAGGTTTACAACCGCCCAGCCAGCACCTTTGTCGCCAGCTTCATCGGCTCACCGCCCATGAACCTGCTCAAAAAAGCCCCAGGCACCAACGCCCAGCGCATTTTGGGCATCCGGCCCGAACACCTGGACATCACGCCTGCACACGCCACACCCGATCACGCCAGCGGTGGCTGGTCACTGGTCGCCGACACGGTGGAGTTGCTGGGCGCCGAGCGCCTGGTGCACGCCCATCTGGGCGAGGAAATCCTGACCCTGAGGCTGGACGAATCGGTCACGCCCCCCCAACCCGGCCAGAACTTTTTCGCCACCCCCCGTGCTGACCGGGTGCACTGGTTTGACGCGCAGACACTCCAACGCATTCCTTCAGCATGACCACCCTGACACCTTGGCCCTACCCCCGCTGGGTCGCGCACCGTGGCGCGGGCAAGCTGGCCCCTGAAAACACCCTGGCCGCCTTCCGGTTGGGGGCTGCGCACGGCTACCGCATGTTCGAATGCGACGCCAAACTCAGCGCCGATGGCGTGGTGTTTTTGATGCACGACGCCACGCTGGAGCGCACCACCAACGGCCACGGCACCGGTGGCGACCTGCCCTGGCAGACCTTATCGCAACTGGACGCCGGCAGCTGGCATTCGCGTACTTTTGCGGGCGAGCCTTTGCCCACGCTGCGAGCGCTGGCCCACTTTTGCCTGGCCAATGGCCACCACCTGAACATAGAGATCAAACCCACCCCGGGGACCGAAGCGGCCACCGGCGCAGCGGTGGCGCGACTGGCCGCCGAACTCTGGCAAGGCGCCCCCGTACCGCCTTTGCTGAGCTCGTTCAAACCCGAAGCCCTGGCCGCAGCCCAGCAGGTGGCCCCCGATATGCCGCGCGGCCTGCTGGTGGACACGCTGTGGGAGGGCTGGCTGGACAAGGCGAAAGCGCTTGGCTGCGCGGCAGTGGTCGCCAACCACAGCCTTTGGCACACCGCCAACGTGGCCCAGGTGCACGGGGCAGGCCTGCGTTGCTTAAGCTACACCGTCAACGACCCAGAAGCTGCCGAGCACCTGCTGGCCCTGGGCACCGATGGCATCATCACCGACCGGATAGATTTGTTCAGCGCTGCGTAAAAGCCAGTGCAGCGCTCAAATTGACTGGCTGCCCCACAACCCTCCAAGCGAACAAGCCAACCATGACCATGCGCCTTCAAAAAATCTCTCTGGCACTGATTGCCTCAGTTCTTGCCCTGAACGCCCTGGGTCAAACCCCCAAAGGCGAAGTGAAGCCCGGGGTGTTCGTCCACACCCCGGCGTCAATGCAATCGGTCATCAGCGGTGCACAAGTGGCGCTGCCCGCAGCGCTGACTCAAGCTGGCGTTTTTCTGGGCCCCTTGAAAGATGCCCCATCTGTGAGCCCCAACAAGGTCCCGGTGGTGGTGTTCATGCACGGTTCGTCGGGTTTGGGTCTCAAGGCCATTGGAGACTGGCAGCGTTGGCTGGCAGGCATGGGCATCGCCAGCATTGCCCCGGACTCGTTTGGTCTGCAAAACCGGATGACTTACAACTCCCCGATTGACAAACCCACCTACGAAAAAGTGCATGCCCTGCGCGCCTCTGAGATCGGTCTCACCTTGCAAGCCCTGCGTCAGCTGGCCTGGGCCGATCCGGCCAAATTGGTTTTGGCCGGCACCAGCGAAGGCGCCGTGCCTGTAGCGCGGCACACTGGCAAAGAGTTCATGGGCCGCATTTTGTTTGCTTGGGGCTGCGAAGACAATTACTTTGTCGAATCTCACCAAACAGCCATTCCCGATGACCAACCCGTCCTGAATGTCATCAGCTCGACCGACCCTTATTTTTCGCCCAGCAACAGCTGGATTGGTAACCCCAATGCCGTGGGTCATTGCGGTGCTGCCTTTAAAGCCAACAAAAAAGCCAGCATCGTGCTGATTCCAGGCGCACCTCACACCGTGTTGATGTTTCCGCAAGCCAAAGGCCCCGTTGAAGGTTTTTTGAAAGACCTTTTCAAGCTCTGATCCAGCAGTGGGCTTTCAGGGGCCGGTCAGCCACCACCACCCCGGACCTGCAACTATCGCCTGGCCCAGCCGCGTTGCAGGGCCCATTCCGTGCTGGCAGCCACCACCACCAAGGCGGTGTAAGTGGCCATGGTGCCGTCCTGGCCCTGCAACACCAAACCCGCTGCCAGCACCAGTCCACCGATGAAGGCATGAACCAGCATGCGGCGGGTGAATGAACGGTGACCAGGCCCAATGACCCATCGGCCCGCCAAAGGCATGAGCAGTGCCATGGCCAGCGCAGGCAGAAAAAAATTGAACAAATGCAGGGTCAGTTGCCAGACGGTCATGGGTCTTGAACAGCGTAGAGGGGTGATAAAGGCGCCCAACAATTGTGCACCGAAAGTGCCCCTGGCCGACCCTTCAGGGCTGAAGGCAGGGAGGGTTTCTATAATCAGCGCATGGCTGTTTGGACACTGGGCTTGAATCACACCACTGCGCCGCTCGATTTGCGCGGGCGGTTTGCCTTCGCGCTGGACCAGATGGCACCGACTTTGCAGGGCTTGAGAAGCAATCTGGCCAAGAACCTGACGCAAACGCCCGAAGCGGCGATCTTGTCGACCTGCAACCGCACCGAAATTTATTGTGCGGCCGAGCAAGCCGCCGCGGCGGACACCTTGATCTGGCTGGCCGAAGCCGGCGGGGTATCGGCCCAGGAACTCCAGTCGCACACGTATTTGCTCGAAGGCAACGAGGCCGCAAGGCACGCTTTTAGGGTGGCCAGTGGGCTCGACTCGATGGTGCTGGGCGAAGCCCAAATCCTGGGTCAACTCAAGGATGCCGTGCGCGCCGCCGAGCAAGCCGGCGCGCTGGGGATCACTTTGAATCAACTCTTCCAGCGCAGCTTTGCCGTGGCCAAAGAGGTACGCAGTTCCACTGAGATCGGTGCCCACTCGATCAGCATGGCAGCCGCCTCGGTGCGCTTGGCCAGCCAGTTGTTTGAAGACCTCAAAGACATCAAGGTGCTGTTTGTCGGTGCGGGGGAAATGATCGAGCTGGTCGTCACTCACTTTGCAGCACGCCAACCCAAATCCCTTGCCATTGCCAACCGATCCATGGAACGCGGCGAAAAACTCGCCAGCCGATTTGGCGCCGAAGTGATGCGCCTGGCCGATTTGCCTGACCGTTTGCACGAATTCGACGCCGTCATCAGCTGCACAGCCAGCACCCTGCCCCTGATCGGCTTGGGGGCCGTGGAGCGGGCCTTGAAAAAACGCAAGCACCGCCCCATGTTCATGGTCGATCTGGCGGTTCCACGCGACATTGAACCCGAGGTCAAGGCCCTCGAAGATGTGTATCTGTACACCGTGGACGATCTGGCCAGCGTGGTGCAGGCAGGCCAGGCGCATCGCCAGGCTGCAGTGGCCGAAGCCGAGGTCATCATTGACGCTGGGGTGCAAAGCTTCAACCATTGGCTGGGCCAACGCGACACGGTGCCGCTGATCCAGCAATTGCAAAACCAGGCCGATACCTGGCGCGAAGCCGAGCTGGGTCGTGCCCGCAAGCTGCTGGCGCGGGGCGATGACCCTGAAGCTGTTCTCGAAGCGCTGGCCAAGGGGCTGACCCAGAAGATGCTGCACGGCGCCATGGCCGAATTGCGCAGCGCTGACCAGGCCCACCGCGAACAAACCGTACAAACGGTGCAACGCCTGTTCTTGCGGCAAGAGCGTTAGCGGCGCACCGGCGACCGGCTATTGCCGCTCCCGGCGAGGTGGGCATTGACGCCCCCCACGCCACTGGCCCCTGGATTGACGCCTGCCCGGCGATGACCGCTCAAGATGAAACCCTTTTTGATCCAACAACTCGAACGTTATGCCGAGCGCCTGGCCGAGCTGGACTTTTTGCTGTCCCGAGAAGACATCATGGCCGACATGGCCCAGTTCATGAAGCTCTCGCGGGAACACGCGGATGTGAGCGCCGTGGCCAAGCGCTTCGCCCGTTACAAGCAGCGCAGCACCGATCTGGCAGAAGCCCGGCAAATGCAGGCCGATTTGCCCGAGACTGACGAGATGCATGCCCTGGCCGGCGAAGAGATGACTTCAGCCCAAAATGAACTGAGCGAGCTGGCGGCCGAATTACAAAGGATGCTGTTGCCCAAAGACCCCCAGGACGCGCGCCCAGCGTATCTGGAAATCCGCGCTGGCACGGGGGGGGACGAGTCGGCCCTTTTCGCGGCCGACTTGTTGCGCATGTACACACGCTATGCACAAAACAAAGGCTGGAAGGTCGAGCTGCTGTCCGAGTCACCCAGCGAGTTGGGTGGCTTCAAGGAGGTCGTGATCCGCCTGGAAGGCGAAAACGCCTTTGGTCAGCTCCGCTTTGAATCAGGCGGCCACCGCGTGCAGCGTGTGCCCAGCACCGAGACTCAGGGCCGCATTCACACCAGCGCCTGCACCGTGGCGGTGCTGGCCGAACCGGACGAGGCCAAGGCGGTGCAGATCAACCCGGCCGACCTGCGCATTGACACCTACCGGGCCAGCGGCGCGGGCGGGCAGCACATCAACAAAACCGACTCGGCCGTGCGGGTGACCCACCTACCGACTGGCATCGTGGCCGAATGCCAGGACGACCGGTCCCAGCACCGCAACAAGGCCAAGGCCCTGCAAGTTCTGGCGGCCCGCATCGAAGAAAAAGAACGCAGCGAACGCGCCGCCAAAGACGCCGCCCTGCGCAAAGGCCTGGTCGGCAGTGGTGACCGGTCGGACCGGATCCGCACCTACAACTTCCCCCAGGGCCGCTGCACCGACCACCGAATCAACCTGACGCTTTACAAACTCAATGCCATCATGGAAGGTGACATGAAGGATGTGATCGACACCCTGCAAGCGGCGCGGCAGGCTGAGCAACTGGCCGAGCTGGAGATTGGCGCGTCATGAGTCCCTGCACGCTCGCCGAAAGCCTGCAGCGCGCTCAAGCCTTGGGGCTGGCTCGCATCGACGCGCAAGCGCTGCACCTGCATGTGCTGGGCCGCGAAACACACGAGCGCGCCTGGCTGCTTGCGCATGACCGGGATGAACTGTCGTCCGACATGGTCGAGCGCTTGGACAAGTTATTTCAACGCCGCCTGGCGGGTGAACCTCTCGCCTACATCACCGGCTTCAAAGAGTTTTTTGGGCTGCGCCTGCACGTGGATGCCCGCGTGCTGGACCCGCGCCCCGACACCGAAACACTGGTGGAATGGGCTTTGGAACGCCTGCCCATGGACACCCCAGCGCGAGTGTTGGACCTGGGCACCGGCAGTGGCGCCGTGGCATTGGCCCTGCAACACGAACGCCCGACCAGCCAGGTCACCGCCGTGGATGCCAGCGCCGATGCCCTGGCGGTGGCGCAAGCCAACGCCCAGCGCTTGAATTTGCCCGTGCAGTTCGTGCAAAGCCACTGGATGGAGGGCATTGCGGGGCCATTTGAGCTGCTTGTTTCCAACCCGCCGTATGTCGCCGATGCCGACCCTCACCTGACCGCCTTGACCCACGAACCCTTGCAAGCCCTGACCAGCGGACCGGACGGACTGGACGACCTGCGTCAAATCATTGCCCAAGCCCCTGTTCGCCTGGCCCCCGGCGGCTGGCTGCTGCTGGAACACGGCTGGGACCAGGCCGACGCGGTGCAAAACCTGCTGCGCAGCGCCGGCTTTGAGCACGTGCAATCACGTCAGGACCTGGCAGGCATTGCGCGTTGTTCGGGTGGGGCTTGGCCAGGCTGAACAGGCTGTCGAGGTTGTGGGATGCATTGGGCGCTGCCACTTGCATGCCCATCAGCTGGCCCCACAAGTTTTCAGACTTTCAATCAGAGAGATAATGCATCCCATTCGAAATCGGCACCATTTGGAGTAAAGACCATGAGCGACACCCAGCAACGCATCGACGAAATCGTCAAAGGCAACCAGATCACCCTGTTCATGAAGGGCAACGCCAGTTTCCCAATGTGCGGTTTTTCCGGCCGTGCCATCCAGCTCCTGAAAGCCTGCGGCGTCGACCCCAAGACCGTGAAAACCGTGAATGTGCTGGACGATGCCGAAATTCGCCAGGGCATCAAGGAATACAGCAACTGGCCCACGATTCCACAGCTCTACATCAAGGGTGAATTCATCGGTGGCTCGGACATCATGATGGAAATGTACGAATCGGGTGAACTGCAGCAGGTCATCAACGGCCAGGCCTGATCGCCTTTGCGCAGCACCCTGGCTTGCAGGGTCTGGCAAGACCGCCCATGAAAAAAGCCAGTCAATTGACTGGCTTTTTGCTGGGTCAGCGCAGGATCAGCGGAACTTGGACTGAGGCACAACCTTCATGTCGCCGTCCAAAGAACCGATATAAGCCGACATGGCCTTCAATTCGGCATTGGAGAATTGTTTGGCAATGCCCCCCATCACGCCATTGTTGC
>NZ_JBIKHV010000065.1:0-13939 GCF_044361985.1 Limnohabitans sp.
GAGCACGTTGACTGCCAGCGCAGGTGCAGGTGGTGTGTACGTGAGTGAGGCCAATGGGGTGATGGTGAGCAATTTGACTGTGGCCGTGAACCGCGTGGGCACGGACGCTAGCGTTCCAGTGACTGCTAGCGGCAGTGCCACGGTGACGCAAGAGGATCTGACTACAAGTAGCAATGGCAGTGTCGAACTGATCTCTCAGTCAGGCTCAATCATGATGAACGATGGGGTTTCTGCTGATGGAATTTCAGTTCAAGCTGGCGGCAGTGGATATATTTTGCTGAGAGTATTGGGATCGGATATCACGATCAATGCGGACATTTTGAGTGGAAGCGGCTCGATCACTGTTGAGGCAGTTCGGAACGTTGTTTCCACTGGGTCTACAGACATCAGAACTTCGGCACCGGTTTCTGTGAAAGCCACTGAAGGTGATGTATTGACCCCTGATTTGAAGATTTCTGCAGGCACAAGTACCGTGACCCTGTTTGCCAAGGGCGTTTTGGACTCTGGTGATGTTCAGACAAGCGGCACAGTCACTTTTGATGTGAGTGCAACGGGTGAGGTCGTCTTCAATAAACCAGTGGACAGTAAGGGTAACGACATCACTATTACTTCGAACACTGTTGATATTTCGACATCACTGAACAGCGTGGGTGGAGATCTCATTATTAAGCCGTTGCAGCCTACAGATTCAACGCCAGTTAATATTCGAATCGGTGGTGTTGAAGGTGAAGCTGGAAATGAATTGCACTTGAGCCTGAATGAAATTTCCAATATCAAAGAAGGCTTTAAGCTCATTACTTTCGGCAGCAATGAAATAATTCAATCGATTGTGGTCGATGGTAATGGCATCTCAGACTCATCATCGCCTGTTGTATTTAATGACCCGGTCCTATTTGACAACTCCGCAATGGGCAGTCATTTGATACTTACAGGAAAAATTTATGCTGAAGAGCTGACTATTCTGGGATCAGGATCTACCACAGATTTCCGAAACCTTGATTTAACAAGTGGCAACAATTATTTACATGATGACGCTGCTAACGTGATAGGTGATTCAGCAGCCATTGCGGGTGTTTCTGGCGCTGGTGACGTGACGATTACCGGTACCATTACTGGCTCTAACTCCAGTAATAGAGATACTCTGACCTTGCGCGCAAATGGTGGCGATGTTTTGCTTAAAAAGGCCATTTCCGGAATTGATGCGCTCACGATCACTTCAGCCATTGATGTCAGTTTCGAAGGATCAATCGACATCACTGGCGCTTTGCTGATCCACGCCACGGGCGACGTCAAATTTAGCAGTTCCTTGAACTTGACCGCTGGCGGTACGCTCAGTATTTTCGGGGCCAAATCGATCACGTTCGCTAATGGCGTCTCTGTGGACGGAGATGTCACACTTGATGCGGAATCTATTGAATTACTGTCTGTGCTACCAGACTCTTTGATGTCGAAAAAATTCGGCAGCACCCTCACCATCACTTCAGCCTCAACAAGTCATAACATCCGGATCGGCGATGCGGTGGGGCAGAGAGGATCGGACCAATTGAATCTGACCACGCGTGAACTCAGTGCGATTGGTGAAAACTTTAGCCAAGTCACTATTGGCGAGCTCGGTGCTGGTGCTGTCACCGTGGTCGGCAACACTGACTTGACATCGGTTGCCGGTGCTGACTTTATTATTTTAGGCAACACCATCACGTTGGAAGGAAATGCGGGTGATGCGGTTCAGGTGCCTGGTGCGCTCTCATTGCATGCCAGTGGCAATGTGCTGTTGAATTCGGGTATCAGCACTGCCGTGACCAGTAATTTGAGCGTGGTCAGCGGTGGCAGTCTGATCATGGCTCAAGAAACACGCCTTGATAGCCGTGGTGGTGACATTGACCTGGTTGGTAATGGTTTGGCTGTGGGCAACATCTTTGCGCGTTCTGAGGACTTTTCTGTCAGGGGTGTAGTCAATATCAATGCCGGAAGCGGCACAGTGACCGATGCCAACCGGAACAGTACGGCGGATGTTTTTGCGAAGGCAATTAACTTCAGTGGCTATGGCCCGGCGACTGGCACTGCTGGCGACGTGCTTGAGGTCTATGCAGAAGTGGTGCAAATCACGCCGCCACAAGGGCAGGTGATCCGTCACACCGGGGCTGATGGTCAAACCTACTTTAACGTCGTTAACGGCGCTGAGCGCTATCAACAGCTAATTGTTGTGCGCACGAATACGAATGTGACACGGGTGACAGAAGATCCTGCTGCCTTGCTGAAAAAGACTGATGCGGAGAAGATTGCGGCAGGTTTACCGACCAATAGTTCATTGTTGAGTGCACCAGTGTTGACACAATCGACTGAGGCGTTTTTCTCGCTGGCACCCAAACTCAATACCACCACGGCAGTGAGTCGTTACCTGGCACCCGCATCGACCAGTGCAGTTCTGCAAGGTGACATCGAGCTCAGCGGGTCGACGGTAAATGGCTCGGGTGATGACTTGTTGTCAGACAGCAGTTTTGGCTTGGCTAGCCGTCCGCAGCAGGCTTATATTTTGGGCACGCCGGGTGAACAACCCTTGGTGAGCGGATTGGGTACGTTTAGTCAGGATACGTTTGAATACTGGGTTGACACCCTGTCACTTTGATATTTAGGAAAACACATGAAACAAATTCACATTCTGAAACGTCTGGGTTTCATCACACAGACAGCATCGGCAAGCGCATGGCTGGTTGTGAGTTTTGCGTTGACCGCTTGCGGTGGCGGTGGCGGAGGCGCTTCGCTTCCAGCTCAGGCATTCGTGACGGGTGTGACGGCAGCTCAGGTACTTGAGGGCAGTGGTTCTGCCAACAATTTATTGCGATTTGTCGTCTCTATGAATCAGTCGGTTGAAGGCGGCCAGGCGGGTGTGACTGTTACTTTCAACGCATCCAGTATCACCACTTCGATTGGTGAAAACAGGACAGGTTGGGCCATAGGGGGTACGTGTGCCCCTGGTAGTAATGTCGATTTTGACAATAAAATCCAAACAGTCACGTTCAATCAAGGGGATGCCACTGAGTTGACGGTGACCGTGTGTTCTGACACAGTTTTTGAACCTAACGAAACACTCAACCTGACTTGGTCATCTGGAACTGCCTACGGAACAGTGACGGGCACCATTGTCAATGACGATGAAGGCGGGTTGAATGGCACAGGTGCTCAGACTACCTTGGGTGGTCAAGCAGCCTTTGGACGTGACACCAATATATTGACCACTGCGACAACCGATGGTGCTTTTGGCTTTGTGTTTGACAAAACCAGTGCTGCCTCTTGCATGATCGATAAGGTTACCGGATTGACCTGGGAGCGTGCGAGCACACCGGGGCGGACTTTGACGCAGGGGCAAGATTTGGCGACAACAGCCAACGCAGCCGATGGAGGTGCTGGGTTGTGTGGCAGGAAAGACTGGCGAATTCCCACTGTCAACGAACTCTTGTCCTTGATGGATTTCAGTTTGACTGGGGTGACTTCTATCAATGCCGATGCGTTTGATGTCATGCAAGGCACCTACTGGAGTAGCGAAAAGACAGCCAATAATCAATGGACGGTCACTGCGAATACCGGTGTACTTGCTTTTTTAGCGACAAGCATTCCCCAGACTGTGCGCTTGGTCAGTGGCGGTGAGTACTCGGCGGGTAGCTCCCGGGCAACTGCATGCAACGACTCGCCGCGCTACAAAAGCTTTGTCAATGTGGGCAGTGATGTGACAGTCGAGGATAAAAAAACCGGTCTGATGTGGAAGCAGTGTTCAGAGGGTGCGACGGGAGCATCGTGCACCGTCACCAATGCAACGCCTTATTTCAGCAAGGAAACTGTTTTGAAACAGCTGGAGGATGTGAATAAGGCAAAAGCAACACTGGGGGCTGGGCATGCTGATTGGCGACTGCCTACCGTCAAAGAGTTGGCGTCTTTGGTTGATCGATGTACTATCAACAATCTTGCCATCAACTTGGCCTATTTCCCAAATACCCAGCAGGCCTCTTATGTGTCAGCAACCTATGATGCCAGTGCGCCCACGCTACCTTGGATTGTGAATTTCTCTGGCGGTGAAATTTTTCCGCTGCCTGCAGGACTGTGGTTGAGTGGCCTGTACCTCCGCCTCGTCCGTGCCGGGCAGTAATCACTTCTAATCCACAGGGTGAGGGATCAGCAGCCATGCTGATGCCCTTTTTTCAACACAATATCTCGCCATCTACAAAGCAAGCCTAGCCACACCAACAACATGCAGCATGCTTGCGGTATTGGCACTTCAGCGCTACCTCAAAGCCATACGCATCGAAGCCAGCCGCATCAGCCTTTTGAAAACCCCAACTGTTCCCTGAGCTGTTTTTGCACAAATGCCAAGTGGCTGCGTTGTCGTCGTGTCAAGCTGCTGGCGGCTTTTTGGGCCAGCCACTGGGTTACCGCGATCTTGCTTCGGGTGCGACGGTCTGGCAGCAAGCGGGCCAAGGGTTTGAACCAGGCCGGGGTGTATTTGGTGATGAGCTCTTCTTGCAGTGACACAAAAGCTTGGGCGCTGCCTCTGGCACCCTGGCGGCCTGATCGACCAAACAATTGCCAGTCGATGCGCGATGACTCGTGGGCCTCGAACATCAGCACCTGAAGCCCCCCGGCCGCCTCCACCTCTGGCGAAATTTTGATGTCGGTGCCGCGTCCTGCCATGTTGGTGGCCACGGTGATTCGGCCAGCCTCTCCGGCCATGGCCACGACCTGGGCCTCGTATTCGTGCTCCTTGGCATTGAGCACTGTGCAGCTCATGCCCTCGGCGCGCAGGCAATCGGCAATCTCTTCACTGTCCAGAATTCGGCGGGTCCCCACCAGCACGGGCAAGCCTTTGAGGTGCAAATCCAAAATGCGCTCAATAAAACCCTTAAGCTTGTCGTCTCGCGTGACAAAGCAGCGTTTGGGCAAAATGCCGAGTTGACTCTGGGTGCGCGGGGGGATGCGCAAAATATGCAGTCCGAAGGTTTTCCACAACTCCAGATCAAGTCCGTGCAATGTGCCGCTGGCACCACTGAGTTGGTGGTAATGGCGGAAAAACTCTTGAAACGTCATGCGCGCCGAAATCTTGGTCAGTGGTGTCAACTCAACGCTCACCCGTGCCTCAATCGACTGGTGAATGCCGTGGCTCCAGGAGCGTCCCGGCATACTGCGCCCGGTGCTCTCGTCCACAATCACCACCGCACCTTCTTGAATGATGTAGTGGCGGTCCAACTGAAACACTTCGCGGGCCATGATTGCCAGCGTAAAAATTTCTTCCCGTCGGGTGGGCACTTGCCAGTAACTGCTGAAGCCCTGCGCCAGGTGCTCAATTTTTTGTTTGCCGCTTTCGGTGAAGTGCACCGACCCACCGCCCTTTGAGTAAAGGGTGTAATCCGCATTGAGTTTCATGTCGTCGACCAGGTCACGCGCCTGTCGAATCGCTTGCAGCATGTTGGCCTTGTCTTTTTCTGGGCTGGCAATGATCAGTGGCGTGGTGGCTTCGTCAATCAAAATACCGTCGGCCTCATCAATGATGACGGCGTAAAGGCCGCGCATGACGGGTTGTTTTTCTGCTTGCTGGTTGTTCAGGTGCCACAGGCGTCGGCGCACAGGGTCTCTGGCCCCGCTCAGCAGCAAATCATCGCGCAAAAAGTCAGCCAGAAATTGCTTGGCCGTGGCGTAAACAATGGCTTGCCTGTAACAGCCGGACAGTTCATGGGGCGGTGTGCTGTCGGTTATGGCCCCCACCGTGACGCCACTGGCCGTAAACAGAGGCTGCATCAGCTCGGCATCGCGAGCGGCCAAATAGTCGTTGGCCGTCACGATGTGCAGCGGCCTGCCGGTCCACGCCTGCAGCACGGCGGCCATGGCCACGGCCAAGGTTTTGCCTTCGCCTGGGGCCAATTGAATCAGGTAGCCCTCGCTCATGCTGATGGCCGCCAGCAATTGCGGAAACGACGGGCGTTGCCCCATGTGGTGGCAAGCCAGTTGGGCAACCAGCATCAGGGCCTGGAGTTTGATAGCTTGGCGCTGCTGGCGACGATCTTCATTGAGTTGCAACTTGACGATGGCCTGGCGCGCCTGCGCCAGTTCAGCGGCATCGGGATGGGGGGCCAGGGCAGGTTCAGCGGGCAGGCTTTGGTGCAGCATCCACACCGCTTGCCATAACTTTCGATAGCCGTAGCCTGTTTGGTGGCGTGCCAAATTCAGCCAGCCTTGTGGGCTGAACCAAGGGGTCAGGGCCGCATTTCGGGGGGCGTGCCAATGGCTCTGGGGGGGGGTCATCGGTAAACGGGCATCTGGCGTGGGGCCGGCATTCAAAATGCGTAACGTTTTTGCACCAATTGCTTGAGCCCCCGGTAGGCCTGGCTGGCCAGCGGCTGGTCCTTGGTTTGCAGCCGGAGCGTGCCGGACAGTCCGTGCAACACCGTCACGCCTTGACGCTGCTCAGTGGGGATTTCGCTTTGCAACAGAAAAAAGCTCTCGACCGCCTTGGCACCACTGGGCTCCTGGGTGTTGACAGCGATGTCGCCACCGCCCACCCAGCCCAGGGAGGAGGAGGGCAGTTTGTCACTTTGGAAAGGAATGATGTTCACCTGCGGCAGTGCCAGCGTGGTATCGGCCTGGCCGTTCAGGCGCAGTTCAGCATAGCGAAACTTATTCTGGAACATGATGTCGGCCTGCTCTTGAGGCATCACCGCCACAAAACGAAAGCTGCTGGCATCGACCACTTCGCCCAGCGCCTGCCCGCGTTGCACCCAGGTGCCGAGTTGTTCATGCAGATCGGGTGCCACCCACTCACCGTTCTGGCTGGCCCGCACCAGCAATTGCTGTTGCTGCTCTTTCAAGTTAAGGCGACGCAATTCCAGGGCTTCGGCCTTGTCTTGCAGGGCAAATAAGTCTTGCCCGGCTTGGTGCAGGGCTTGGCGGATTTGGGCCTGAGTTTCCAGCTGGGCCGATTCGGTCAAGCGCAGTTCAGCTGCCAGGTCCAGATTAGAAAACCGTGCCAGCACCTGACCGGCTTGCACCCGCTCACCGTGGCGCACCAAAAGTGCATCAAGTTGCCCCGCCGTTTGTGCATAGATGTTGCTGGCATGGTTGGCTTTGACGATCCCTTGCGCCCGCATGGCCGCTGGAAACGGCACCACGGCCAACAGCAAAAACAAAGCCAGTCCGATGCTGCCGACCATCGTTACGGCTTGTTGCCGGTTGCCTTGTGTAGCCGGGCCGCGCAGGTGTTTGAACAACTGGTACAAGGGCGACAAGAATCGGCTGTACACGGTCATGGTCAGCACCAACAGGCCCAAGGGCAGCCATTGGTCCATCAAAAACAGGGCAATTCCAACCGTAATCAATATCAGATAAATAAAGCTGAGGAAGCCGTACAGCGTAAGCCAGACCCATTCTTTGCGGTCGGTGGCTTTGCTCTGAGCCGACACGGTGCCCAGTAAATATCGATCGCCAAAGTACTTCCATTGCTGCTGCGCTTTTTGATACAGGTTGGGAATTTGAGCGTAATCGCTGAGCATGTAATAGGCATCAAAGCGCAGCAAGGGGTTGCCATTGAAAAGCAGACTAGAGACCGAGCCAATCAACATCACGTTGAAGGCCAAGCTGTGGACCAGACCTGGGGCTGTGTAGGCCCAGACCAAGGCCCCGGCGGCAGCAAAAAAGAACTCAACCGCCATGCCTGCGAAGGTGGCGTAAATGCGGTGCCAGTGATTAACAAAGCCCGAGCTGCTCGAGGCGTCTACATAGGGCAAGGGGGTGAATAACAAAAACATCACCCCGACGGTGCGAACTTCGCCGCCAAAGCGTTTGCAAACAAAGGCGTGCCCCGCCTCGTGAAACATTTTCAGACCTGCCAGACACACATAAAGCCAGGGCAAGTTGCTGATGGACAACACCCCTTCAGTTTGATCCATCAGGGCTGCGCGGTTTTCAAAAGCCGCCCAGGCCCCCCAAAGCAAGGTGAGGCACCAGACCCAGAAGGCTCCCCAGCCCGTCAGCGCCATGATCAGTGGCCGGATACGGTCGAGCATTGCATTCGGGTTGAACAGCGGCACGCGCAAAAACAGAAAGGAGGAAATTTTCCCCATTAGCTCTTTGTTTTTTTGTGCTTTGTAGCGTTTGACAATGGCCTCGTTGTCTGATTGCTGAAGCGAGTACAGCAAGTTGGACATGTGCAGTTGCGACAGCAACTGGATGACTTCTTCGCGGCTCGGAGCGTCCTGCGGGTGGTTGTTGACGAAGTCTTCCCAAACATCTTCGACGGTTCTGTCCGGTTGCAGGCTCTGAATGAACCGACACGCCTGCACCGAAGCGCGGAAATAGCGCTGGGTATAAGGGTCTTGCAGAACGTACCAAGTGCGGCCGCGAAACTGCTGGGTGCCCACCTCTACACTGGGCAGCAAGGCCACCCGCAGGCCTGATACCCGAAACCATGAGTCGCTGAAGATGGTGGTGGCCATGTCAGGTGCGCGCCGTGTTGATCAGTTTCACCGGGCTACCACCACAGTAACAAGCGCAGCCGGTCCACCACGCGGTGGCTCAGGACCCAGGCGACGTTTTTTTCGCCCACATCAATGCGTGCGAGCCCTGTCATGCCAGGACGCCACCAAGGCTGTGGGGTTTCCAGCAACTCGGCCTTGATCATGAATTGGTTGCCCTCTTGGCCCTTGACCTGCGCGACAGGGATCACCGAGCTGACCCGGATGGGGATGTTGTGCGTGGGGTGACTGAGCAAGGCCACCTCGCCTTGGGCTTGGGGCTGGATGTGGCGCATTTCCTTTTCCGAGACCATGAGCGTGATGTACAAACCCTCGACCTTGGCAATGCGGAAAATTCGGTCTCCCTTTTTGACAGGGGCACCCAGCAAGTCCTTTTTCTCTCCCTCAACAATCACACCCTCAAAGGGGGCGTGGCTACTGGACTGGGCCAAATAAGTATCGATGCGCTCGGCTTTGGCCTCCGCCTGGTCGAGTCTGGCTTGTGCGATCTCTGTTTCAGCCAGCAGGCCTTCCGCACGGTACTTGTTGACCTCGGTGCTGCTTTTGCTGATTTCGGCGCTGAGTTCGTTGCGTTGTTGAGTCAGGTCACGGGTGTCCAGGGAGACCAGTGGGGCACCTTCTTTGACCAGATCCCCGGCGGTGACATGGACTTGGTCAATGCGGCCATCAAACTGGGCGCTGATGAGCCGGGTGGCATCGGTGTTGAGCTGGGCGCTGGCCTCCACCCGGTAGTGCCAAGTGCCAAAAGCCAGGTAAAGCACCAACAGCATCAAGGCAACGCCTGCCAACTTGAGCAAAGGATGCTCGGGGCCAAACAGCCTTTCGGCACTGTTTTGGAAGTAAAGGCTTGCACGGCGCTTGGGGCTCAGGGACTGGGAGCGCAAGTCTGTCAGGCGCGGCTGCATCAGCTCCAGTGCCAATTGCAGCATGTTCAGGCTGGCGGGCACCTCTCCATTGCCAAACGCCAACAGCAACACGGCTTGGGTGATGCCTTGGGCATTGGGAATAGGCAGCAGCGCTATATGCCGTGCATTGAGGTCTTGCGCCAGACTGCTCAAGGCATCGGTGTCATGCAGCGTTGCGTCGTTGGCGGGCCACCAGACCTCACGACCCTCGATCACGGCGGGCAGCAAGGCCGATTCAATGCGCTGCGTTTGGGAGGCGTTGCGCTCAAACCGGTCCAGGTGGCTAATGGCCACCACGTCCATTTTTCCCATGTCGACCCAACCCATGCTGGCATGCAGCAGTTGCCAGTGGGCCGCCAGCCCATTGACCAGTGACAGGCAAGCCGCATCAAAGTTGGGTTGTTGCATGACCTCGGCAGCCATGCCCAACATGGCCGTCAGTTCAGCCGGGGTTTGCATCACTGCCGGGGTGGCCGCAGCCGTGTTGTCGAAGTCAACGCACAACAGCGCCCGCAGTGTCAGTTCATTGAGTTGCGCACGCTCTTGGGGTTTGATGTTGAGGATCAGGAAGCAGTCGGTCAGACCCTGCAGGGCCAGCACCAACACCAGCCAACTTTGCCCGTCGCTGGCCTGCGCTGGGGCGTTGGCGTAGCCTTGGGCTGCAGCTTTGCTCAGCAAGTCGATGCCTTCGGGCATGGTTTGCATGGGCGACCAGGTTTCCGCATCCGAGGCTCGCCCAAGTTGCTCTAGGGTCTGCGTCTCTAATAATCGGCGCACCACTGCACAATGACTGGCCTTGCACAACTGACGCATCAGCGTGCAGTAACGTTGCCAGTCCATCTCGGGGATGCTGGTTTTGCGCAGTTGCTGCAATTGCTCAATTAGGCTGCGAGCATCCAGTCCGAGGGCAGGTGGCACAGTGCTAGGCGGCGTGGCAAGGCTCATGGCGCGATTTCAATCATGCCTTTGATGCCGGTCTTGATGCGTTGGCCAGGGTTGTTGAAGCTCACCTCGACCTGCACCAAGCCGCTGGCTGCGTCAGCAACGGGCGATACAAACTTGATCTGTCCAGTCACCTCGCTCACACTGCTGCCGGGTTCCAGGCGGATCAATTGTTTGGCCCCGACCTTGAGCGTCCCGGCTAGGCTGTAGGGCACTGCAAGGCGCAACACGGCGACTGAGGTGTCCACCATGTGCAGCATGGGGTCGCCCGCCTTGGCCCATTCGCCCACTTGGGGAATCACTTTGGTGATTACGCCATTGATGGGGGCAAGAATATGGCGTTGCAAGCGTTCGCGTTCGGCGGATTCATACTCCAGTTGCTCGCGCTTTTTTTGTTCCACCAACTGCGCCAAACGACCTTGGCTGGCCAGTTGCTCGGCCTCCATCCGCAGCAACTCGTCTTTGCTAACGGAACCGGTTTTGTTGAACACTGCACGCAAATCAAGAAGTAACGTATCCAGGATGCGTAGCCGATCGCGTGTGGCCTGGAATTCGCTTTGGTCTTCAAAAATGATGCGCCGTCGGTTACTTTCGATTTCTTGCATCCTGTCATCCAGCAAAAGCACCAATTGATTGGCTTTGACGGTTTGGCCCGGCAGTGCCGCGCGCTTCATGACCAGCCCTGAAACACCGGCGCTCAGCGTGATGTCATGCAGGGGGTAAATCAGGCCCGCAAAACTTTTGGCGTGTGCCGAAACAGGCAGAAAAATCGAAACACAAAGCGACAGGCCAAGCCAAACAGACGTCCGGACGAACGTTGGACACGCTCGCAATCTCAGACATTTAAATGAGATGTTCATATTGTTTAGGGGGCCGTGGCCTGAGTTTTTTCCCGTGGTGCGTTCTGGAGCGTGTCCAGCGAGGCATCATGGGCCGACACCTGAATTTGATGGTCGTTGAGCAGACTGCTTTGTGTGTATTGCCAAGTGGCAAAGGCGACTTCAAAACGGATCTTGTTTTCCAGCAGACGCTGCTGGGCTTCGGTCAAGTCCACCTGCTTTTGGATCAAAGTGCCCAGCAAGCCCACGCCGATCTGGTGCCGTTGGCGCTCGTTGTCATACAAGGTTTGCCGAATCGCGACTTCGTCGTGGCTGATACTGAGTACGTTGCGCGCCAACAATAGGTCGTTGTGGCGCACGTTCAGGTCGTTCAAGAACGAAGTTTCGATAGCCTCCAGCTCCAGTTCGGCTTGGGACACCCGAGAGTTTTGAGCCAAATACTGATGTTTGGCTTTTTGGTTGCCCTGGAGAGGGATTTCAACATTGACGCCCAGATACCAATCCGGAAATTTGCTGTGCAAAGCGGTGGTGCGTGCAGCCTGACTTTTGGAGTCGTAACCTGTGCCGCTATAGCCCATCACCAGATCCATCACTGGCTTCATTTGGTTACGTGCAAAGTTGAGTCTGGCTTGTGCCTGTGCCAGCTTGAGTTGGGCAATTTGGTAGGCTGGCCAAAGGTGCAAGGCTCGCTCTGAGACTGGAGGCGTTTGCAAGGCCGAATCGTCCTGTGCCACCCACTTTGGCCGTGCGCTCAGTGGGTTCTGGCTGAGCCAAACCAGGTTAAGAGCGGTGGCAACTTTGCCTTGGGCTTCGCGCAAGGCTTGTTGGCTGCGGGTGACCTCGGCTTGTCGGTTGAGCAGGACACCTTGAACTTCCAGCACGGCAGATGCGGGCAACTTGCCCGCCTGGGTGCGGGCTTTGGCGTCTTCCAGCAGCTCTTTTGTGCTGGTGTAGGCGCTTTGGCGCAAAGCCAAAGTGGCCTCGGCGCGGTAGAGTTGCCAATAGAGACTCAGCCCATCGATGCTGCTTTTGAGGAACTGCTGGCTCAGTTGCTGTAGAGAAATCTTGTTCTCCAGTTCAGCCACCTGCAGATCGGTTTCGGTGATGGCCCGTCCGGCATTGCGCAGCAAGGGTTGTTTGACCGAGAGATTCAACAGCGTGTTGTATTCGGTGTCGTATCGGCCGATGGTGTTTTGGGGAATCAGGTTGTTGGTTTTGCTTGTCGGCTTGTAACTCAAGCTGACCTCACTGCCCCAGGGCAGTTTGCTGCGCACACCAAATTCGTTGGTGCGGCCATTTTCTTCGAGAACCGTAGTGCCAGTTGAATTTTGAGTTCTCTCTTCAGCCGTACGCTGGCGGCGTCTTCCATCACCACGAAGACCCATGATGAAGTTGGCCTCATACAAACCGGCTTCACCCTGCATCAAGCGACGGGTTACTTCGGTGTTGAGCTGGCTGTATTCAACTTCGACGCTGCGAGCTACCAGCAACTGCAAGAAGCCCTGCTGGTCCAGCGCGGCCAAGCGGGGCGATTGCCCCGGGCTTGGCGTGGTTTGTGCCATGGCTGCAGGCATACAAAACGCCAAGCCATAAAAGACCCAGCGTTTCATATTCACTTGGCAGCTGCTGTCTTCTCGTCTTGAAGCTTGACCAGGCGTTCGGTTTGTGCCAATGAAATCAAGTGGGCATACAAGGGGGCCAGGTAGCTTTTGCTCTTGATCTCTAGGAACAACTCGTCAGACAGGTTGTTAAGGCGCTCTTCGTTGACGACATAACAACCGGACACGTTCTTGACTTTGTCATTGTCACGTACACGCATATTCAGCGGTGTGAACATGTTGTTAGCGGCCAGGAACTTGCAAAAATTGTGCGTCAGCGCGTCCATTTGCTGAAGCTCGCCCAAGTAACGCTTGACGTTTTCAATGACTTGAGTGGGTTCGCCTTTTTCATCAAACAAGGCAGCGCCTTCGGTGTCGGTCACCAAAGAGCTGGCTTCGTCGATGCAAACCACGTACTGACCATCTTGCCCACTGGGTGTCAGGGCGAAAGGGTAGCGTCGGATGATGGCGGGTACGTAAGAGGCTTGCCATTTGCCGTTGGCATCAACAAACAGGTTTTCTCCGGCGTTCAGGCCCATCAGCGCGACAGGACGGAACTCATCCTTGTCTTTGTCTTCCAGAAACACAATGGGGAAAATGGATGCAGCACGAGCGAATTCGTGCATCGTGACGTAAGCAATGTGGAATTGGGACGCAAAATTGAAGTCCGCAATGTCCTTGATCTTCTTGTTAGCGTGTCGTTCTTTGTTTACAGGTACAACTTGTTGAAACACGAAAGTTCCTTTCAGGGTGGAATTTAATAGCTTGCTTTAGAAATTCAAATTAAATTTGTTGAACTCAACAAACTTAGTGTACTAGAAATTTATCCCTAAAATCTTGAAAAATTGTCATTCCAATATAGTTGTTTATTAGTGATTTTTGTTGTCGCTAATGTGGTGTTCCAGAATAGTTTTTCTACCAATAAGCTATTTTTTGTTAAAACTATAACTGATTATGAATAAATATTTTATTAAATAGTCGTCCCAGAGAAACCCTTGAAACCCGCATGAATGCTTGGTCTTGACCCCGTAACCCAGTACCGCCGGTATGTTTAATTTACCGCTCGTTTCTCCCTGAACAGCTTGGGTGGCAGATAGCCCAACGCGCTGTGCGGATGGTAAGAATTGTAGTCATCGAACCAT
>NZ_JBIKHV010000142.1:0-4284 GCF_044361985.1 Limnohabitans sp.
CCGGCTGACGTCTGGATCGAGGCCTTTGGCTGCACCTTGCCCGAAGCCTTTGTGAAACACGGCGTGGCCACGCACAAACAACCTCCCGCCTGGATCAACCTCGAATACCTGAGCGCCGAAGACTGGGTGCCCCGCCTGCACGGCCTGCCCTCACCCGTGATGTCTGGGCCAGCCAAGGGCTGGACCAAACACTTTTTCTACCCAGGCTTCACGCCGGGCACCGGTGGCCTGCTGCGTGAGTCCGATCTGCTGACACGACTGCAGGCCTTTGTGAACAGCGGCCAACGCGCCGCATGGCGAGAGCAACACGCCCCCGACTTGACGGCAGAAGCCTTGCTGATCAGCTTGTTTTGTTACGAACCCGCCGCCATGCCCCAACTGCTGACACAACTGGCGGGCACGCCGCACCAGTTGCTGGTCACGCCGGGCCGCCCGCTGAGCGCCGTGCAAATGGGCTTGCTCAAGCTGAATGTTCAGCCCCACTGGTGCGCCCTGCCCTACACCGAACAAGACGGCTTCGACACCATGCTCTGGGCCTGTGACCTCAACTTTGTGCGCGGGGAAGACTCGCTGGTTCGGGCGCTGTGGGCTGGAAACCCCTTCATCTGGCAGGTCTACCCCCAGGACGATAATGCCCACCAAGCCAAGCTGGAAGCCCTGCTGGATCGGCTGCAAGCACCGGAAAGCCTGCGGCGCTTTCACCGGGTTTGGAACGGGGTGGAAGGCGGACAGTTGCCCGAACTGACCACTCAAGACTTGCAAGAGTGGCGCCATTGCGCTCAGGCTGCACGAGCCCGTTTCTTGACACAAGACGACTTGCTGACACAACTCATGACTTTTACCAAGCATTGACCTGCTGCAGCGGACTTTCAGAGCAGGGATAATCTTTTCCATGTCCTTTTTCAACACCCTCTTCCCCCTCGGCTGGCAGCACTATCTGCTGGGCGGCATGACGATTGGCGCTGGCGTGGCGCTGCTTTATTTGTTCAACGGCTGGGTGGGCGGCATGAGCTCCGTCTTTTCGAGCAGTTGGTCGTACTTGTCAAAACGGTCGTTTTTTCAGCAAGCGCGCTTCATCCATACCCGCAGTTGGCGGCTGGTCTACGCTTTGGGTGTGGTGCTGGGCGCCTTGGTTTGGCGCTTTGCGCTGGCAGGTGGCGAGGCACAAGACACCAGCGTGCCTGCGTGGCAGTTGCTGGTGGGAGGCTTTCTGGTCGGTTACGGTGCCCGCCTGGGCAACGGCTGCACTTCGGGCCACGGCATCTGTGGACTGGGCGCGTTGCAACTGCCCTCATTGGGCGCGGTGCTGACTTTCATGGCCACCGCCTTTTTGACCGCCAACCTGATGGCCTGGAGCTTGGCATGAACGAACATCCTTCAAACCCGCACACACTCACCCTGCCCAAAGCGCTCATCACCTTGTTGGCCGGGGCGCTGTTTGGCTTTGGCCTGTCACTGGCCACCATGGTTCAGCCTGAAGTCGTCATCAGCTTCCTGCGCTTTCAGGATTGGGGCCTGATGTTGGTCATGGGTGGGGCTGCTGGCTTGGCGATGCTGGCCTACCAGGGCTTTCCACGCTGGTTTGCCCGCCCCTTGCTGGGGGGGCAATTTTTGACACAACCTGCCAAGTGGGACCGCCAGACCGTGATCGGCTCGGCCATTTTCGGCATCGGCTGGGGTCTGAGCGGTGTGTGCCCTGGCCCTGCCATTGCGGCTTTGGGCACCGGCAACACCGACATCCTGTGGGCTTTGGGGGGCATTGTGCTGGGTGGCTTGGCGCATGGACTGAGCCGACAGGATTGATGGACCACGGCCTTCCAAGGCAAAAAACTCGGCACCACAGGTTAGAATAGCGGGCTTAGGCTTCAGGCCACTCCTGTTCATTTCAGACTCAAATCCTATGAAAACCGCTCAAGAAATCCGCGTCGGCAACGTCATCATGCACGGCAAAGACCCCATGGTCGTGCTGCGCACCGAATACCAACGCGGCGGTCGTGGCTCGTCCACCGTGCGCATGAAGCTCAAAAGCCTGATCGCCAACTTCGGCACCGAAGTCGTGTTCCGTGCTGACGACAAGATGGACCAGGTCATTCTGGACAAAAAAGAGTGCACCTACACCTACTTCGCTGACCCGATGTACGTCTGCATGGACACTGAGTTCAACCAGTACGAAGTCGAAGCCACCAACATGGGCGACGCCCTGAACTACCTCGAAGACGGCATGGAACTCGAGGTGGTGTTCTACAACGAGAAAGCCATCTCGGTCGAATTGCCCACCAGCGTGGTGCGCGAGATCACCTGGACTGAGCCAGCCGTCAAAGGCGACACCTCCGGCAAAGTGCTCAAGCCCGCCAAAATCGCGACCGGTCTTGAAGTGCCTGTGCCCTTGTTTGTGGCCCAGGGTGACAAGATTGAAATCGACACCCGCACAGGCGAATACCGCAAGCGCGTCTGATCTTCCGACCCAGCCCCTGCAAAAGCCCCGCAAGGGGCTTTTTTCATGGGCGATTCACTTGCCCGAGCGGGTTCAAACCTGATGGTGTCAAGGCACAATGACAGCATGCAATCGATTCAAGACCTTCATGCGCCATCGCTGCCCCCCGCTTGGGCTGAAACACAGACCGAATTCCACGATGCAGGCTTGCTGGAACCCCAAGCCAGCCGCCTGGCCTTTGCCGATCCCGAATTTTTATTGCGGCGCGAAACCCGTGGCATCCGTTTCCAGCTGGAAATGCTCAAACCCGACCTGGCCCAGACAGAGGCCAAGATCGAACACACGGTGGTGGTGTTTGGCAGTGCCCGCTTCCCGGACATGGCCAGCGCACAAGCCCAACTTCATGTGGCCACACAAAGCGGCCAACTGCAAGACATGGCCCAAGCCGAGACGGGGGTGCGCAATGCACAGCATTACGAAAATGCCAGAGTCTTCGCCCGCTTGGTGGCGCAGTCTTGCTCCTGCCTGCCCGACGATGAAAAGCTTTTCATTTGCACAGGCGGTGGCCCCGGCATCATGGAAGCCGCCAACCGTGGCGCGCAAGAGGCCGGCGCACCTTCTGTGGCGCTCAACATCGTGTTGCCCCATGAGCAAAACCCCAACCCTTACGTCACGCCCGAGCTGAGTTTCAAGTTTCACTATTTTGCGTTGCGCAAAATGCATTTCATGATGCGCGCGAAGGCTTTGGTGGCTTTTCCAGGCGGCTTCGGCACGCTGGACGAACTGTTCGAAGTGATGACACTGGTGCAAACACGCAAGTCCCGTCCTGTGCCGATCTTGTTGTTTGGCACCGATTACTGGAAACGCCTGATCAACATGGATGTGCTGGTCGAAGAAGGCACGATTTCGCCAGAAGACCTGAAACTTTTCAGCTATGTGGACACCCCTGAGGCCGCATGGCGAATCATCTGCGATTTTTACCAGTTGAACGTGAATTAACCTGGCCGCAAGCGCCACGCTGCACGCGAGCCCAGGCCGACCGCAGCCCCCACCACCCAGAACACCGGGGCCACGCCGGCCAAGGCACCGGCAGCCCCAAAGACCATGGGCATGAGCACACTGGAGGCGTTGATGCTCATCAGTCGCAAACCCAGTGCTTCGCCTTGCCGGTGCTGGGGGGTGATCTGGTGCAAGGTGCTCATGATCATGGGCTGCACAGCGCCCAGCACCAGACCCAACAAAACAGAACACAAACCCATGCTGAAAGCTGTCGGCATGAAGGGGTACAGGCCAAACAACAGCGCCGTGCACACCATGGCGCCGGTGATGATCTGGTGCTCTTGTACATGGCGCGAAACCCAGGGCAAACACACCCGGATGAAGGCCGCAGCAATGGCAAATGCGCCGAGGATGGTGCCGACCACCGAGGCGCTAAAGCCCCGCTCATGCCCCAGCACAGGCACCACAAAGGTGTGCACATCCCAGCACGAAGACAGCAACCAGTTAACCCCCAGCAATCGCCGCATCATGGGCTCGGCCAACAGGTCCATCGCCCGGCGAGGCGCGCCGCCTTCAGTGGGTTTGCGGGTGTGCAATTCAGGCACCTTGCGCACCCAGAACCAGGTGCTCAATGGCAACACAGCCATCGCGAAAAAGGCCCAGCGAAAGCCGCTGAGATGGGCCGGTTCCGGTCCGGCATAGTCAATCAGCAGCCCCGCCAGCACAGGTCCCAAAAAATTGGAAATCGCCGGGCCAATGGAAAGCCAGCTGAAGGCCACTTTGAGTTCTGCCGGGTCTTTGGCCATGCGGCCAACGTGCCGCTGCAATGAAATCACCGCCATGCCCGTTGC
>NZ_JBIKHV010000143.1:0-4231 GCF_044361985.1 Limnohabitans sp.
CTGCCCAATCGATGTCGTCAGGCGCCGCAGTCACCAAACCCAGCGCCAAGGCTGCGTCAGCGTCCAATGCTTTGCCGATGGCGCCGCGAGCAGCTTCCATGGCGGGCACTTCTTCATAAAAGCGACGCTGCAAGCGGGTCTGGTCATTGACCATGGGGAAAAAACCAAAGTTCATTTCAGTCAACTGGATCTTGGGGGCTTGGGCAGGATCGTCAGGCAGCGCCAGCATGTAGGCACGGTCGGCACAAAAAGCCAATTCTGCAAGTGTGCCGACAAAACATGTCCCCTCTTCGACCAAGGCGAACAGGCTGCGCGAAGTCACATCCATGCGGGCCAGGGTGCGGCGCAAGTGCCCAATGGTTTCACGCACAAACCAATGGTCCTTGTGGGCCAGCAGGGTGGCGTCCGAGGCCAGAACAGCGGCAGCGTCACCCGCGGTCTTGATGACCCAGGTGCCAATATCAAGTTCGTTGGTGCGCATGTGCAGGATGGCATCGTCCAGCTCACGCACCATTTGCAGGGGCCACCAGTTCACACCAGCGGCTTGGATGCCGGCGATGTCGGTGGGCTGGGCGGTGCTCGGGGCCTTGACGGTGAAGGTGGCGATGCGCTTGACGCGGTCGATGTCCACAGCCACGTTGGTGTAACTCAGGCTGTCGGCCGCAATGCTGCGGTTCAAAGGGGTCAAGCTCACACCTTTGACGCCAACAGGTCGGTTGCTGCCAGCGGCCAACTGGGTAGCGCGGGCTTGCACGGCTTGTTTGAACACGGCCGGCTTGGCAATGGCATCCACCAGCCGCCAGTCCACGGCTTTTTGACCGCGCACGCCTTCCACGCTGGTGCAAAAAATGTCGGCGAGGTCGTGGCGCACATGGCGCTTGTCGGTCACGCGGGTCAGGCCGCCGGTGCCGGGCAAAACCCCCAGCAAAGGCACTTCAGGCAATGAAACAGCCGAAGAGCGGTCGTCAACCAACACGATTTCATCGCAAGCCAGGGCCAACTCATAGCCACCGCCAGCGCAAGCGCCGTTCAGGGCGGCGACGAATTTGAGGCCGTCGTGCTTGCTGGAATCTTCGATGCCGTTGCGGGTTTCGTTGGTGAACTTGCAGAAGTTCACTTTCCAGCCATGGGTCGAGACACCCAGCATAAAAATGTTGGCACCCGAGCAAAACACACGGTCCTTCAGGCTGGTCACCACGACCGAGCGAACCTCGGGGTGCTCGAAGCGGATGCGCTGCAAGGCGTCGTGCAATTCGATGTCCACACCCAAGTCATAGCTGTTGAGCTTGAGTTTGTAACCAGGGCGGATGCCGGCGTCTTCGTTGATGTTGATCGACAAGGTGGCGACCTCGCCATCAAAGGCCAGGTTGATGTGCTTGTATTCAGCGGGCGTCGTCTGGTAGTTGACCTGAAGGGAAGTGGTCATAGCGATCTCCGTCGGTAAGGGGTGAGTTTGAATTCAGTCAAAATGCATTTCAGTGCATGTTGCGCTGAAGTTTAGTGCATGTTTTACCCAAGCTCAATATGCACTTTAATTCATTTACTAAGTGTTTTCCCTAGTCTTCATGAAACGCCCCTTCGGCTCTAACCTGGCATTTGCAAGTGCTGGCGAACGGAAGTACGCAAAGCTGTGAAAGCCTGGTCTTCGCTGCGTCCACTGGTGTTGATGGCCAGATCGGCTTTTGAATAAAAAGCCGCACGCCCTTCCAGAATGCGCTTGAGGTCTTCCATGGCTTCCCGGCTTGCCGCCATGGGGCGCATGTCGCCTTGCGCAGCAACACGGCCCATGTGATCGGCGGCATCGGCCTGCAGCCATACGGTGGTGCAATGCGAGAGCAACAAGTTGAAGTTGGCCGATTCGGACACCAGTCCGCCGGGCGTGGCCACCACGACTTCGGGGTAAATCTGGATGGCCTCCTCAAGGGCTCGGCGTTCATAACGACGGTAGGCGTTGGCCCCATAGAGGTTGTGGATTTCACTGATCTGGCAACCGGCAAACTGCTCGATTTCGCGGCTCAACTCGATGAAGGGAAAACCCAGATCGTCTGCCAGGCGCTGGCCCAGAGAAGTTTTGCCCGCACCGCGCAAGCCGATCAACGCGATGCGGTTCTTGCGCTCTTGCGCGTTGCCACCTTCGCCAAACAGGTCACTCAGCTGCACCCTGGCGCGGCGCAAGTCAGCTTCGCTGCGCTTGGAGAGCAATTCGCGAATCAACAGCCACTCGGGCGAAGTGGTGGTGACGTCACCCAACAACTCGGCCAGTGAGCACTGCAGCGCATTGGCCACCTGCAACAACACCAGCACCGACACGTTGCCGGTGCCATATTCCAGATTTGCCAGATGACGCTCTGACACATCCGCAGCGACGGCCACGGCACGGCGGGTCATGCCTTTGCGAGAGCGCAAGGTGCGCACACGCTCACCCAAAGCTTCCAGAAAAGGACTGCGTTTTGCTGCTGGCTCGGACGTTTCCATGGATGTGGGTTCAGGAGTTGTCATGCGCGACCTTTGATTACCTCTAGGGAAAACCCTTAAATTTCAAGCAACCCACAACATGCACTTTAATGCATACTTGCAGGCGCGCACAATAGTGCATCAACCCGTGTTTATACCGCCAACTGGACACTTGGAACAGTTTTTTATGCCATGCCCTTGCATATTCATACTGAACCAGGCCTCTTGATTACAAAGAATCGAAAGCCCAGCGCAGGCGCCACCTTGCCGATGTGACCACCAGAGGAAAGCCCCGGATTGCCGGACTCCGCCTTTTAAACAACACTTGCGATACGTCCAAGACCAAGACCCTAAGGAGACAAGACATGCGCCCCGTGAACCCACCCCCAGCCGACTTCAATTTTGCCCAGCACCTGATCACCACCAACGCGCACCGCTCCGGCAAAACCGCGTTGATTGACGATGCGGGCACCCTGACCTATGGCGAGCTGACCGAACAGGTCCGCCGTTTTGCTGGCGGCCTGCAGGCCATGGGGCTCAAGCGCGAAGAGCGCGTGCTGCTCCTCATGCAAGACAGCAGCGACTGGGTGGTGGCCTTTTTGGGCTCACTTTATGCGGGCGTGGTGCCCGTGGCGGTGAACACCCTGCTGACGGCCGACGACTATGCCTTCATGCTGACCAACAGCCGGGCGCAAGCAGCGTTGGTATCGGGCAACCTGCTGCCAATTTTGCAAAATGCGCTGGACATCGTCAAATCCGAAGTGCGCCATCTGGTGGTGTCACGCCCCGACACGGCCTTGTCGCAAGGCCAGTTCCGCATGGCCGACTTTGTGGCGCAAAACCAGCCAGCGCTGCCCGCCATCACGCTGGCCGATGAGCCCGCTTTCTGGCTCTATTCGTCTGGCTCCACCGGCAAGCCCAAAGGCACAGTACACAGCCAGAGCAACCTGTACTGGACGGCTGAGTTGTACGGCAAAGGCGTGTTGGATTTGCGCGAGAGCGACACCGTGTTTTCAGCCGCCAAGCTGTTCTTTGCTTACGGCCTGGGCAACGCCCTCACCTTCCCCTTTAGTGTGGGTGCAACCGTGGTTCTGATGGCCGAGCGCCCTACCCCGCAAGCCACTTTCAAGCGACTGGTGGAGCGCCAGCCCACGGTGTTTTACGGCGCACCCACGGGTTACGGTGGCATGCTGGCCAGCCCAGATTTACCCCCAAAAAGTGCTGTGGCCTTGCGCCTTTGCTCGTCTGCTGGTGAGGCTTTGCCGCGTGACATTGCTGAGCGCTGGTCTGCCCATTTTGGCTGCGAGATCATCGACGGCATCGGCTCGACCGAGATGCTGCACGTCTTTTTGTCCAACCGCCCCGGCGATGTGCGCTACGGCACCACCGGCAAGGCCGTGCCGGGCTACGAGGTGCAACTGCGCAACGAAGACGGCAGCGTGCTCACGGGGCACAACGAGATCGGCGACCTTTACATCCAGGGCCCGAGCAGTGCCCTCATGTATTGGAACAACCGCGACAAAACCCGCGACACCTTCCAGGGCATCTGGACCAAGAGCGGCGACAAGTACACCCGCGACCCCGATGGTTACTACACTTATGCAGGGCGCAACGACGACATGCTGAAAGTCAGCGGCATCTATGTCTCCCCCTTTGAGGTGGAAGCCACGCTGGTGCAGCACCCCGCCATTCTGGAGGCGGCCGTGATCGGCAAAGAGGACGCCGATGGCTTGACCAAGACCAAGGCCTTCATCGTGCTGAAACAAGGCCAAAGTCT
>NZ_JBIKHV010000066.1:0-13624 GCF_044361985.1 Limnohabitans sp.
ACCTGCCATTGCGGGTGCGGCTGTGGATTGACTACCTGAAACACCACTACGCGCAACCCGGCTATTGGCAAACCGCACCCGACTGATTCGCCACCAGCGAAAGCCCGTACCCTGGGACCAGCCCTTGGGCAAAAGCGACCACAAAAAAAAGCCCGGGCATGCCCGGGCTTTTGTCACGATCAAGACGGGTGAGCCACCAGGCTCACCGCGCCGATGACATCACTTTTTCAGGCATTCAGACATGAAAGCCTTGCGTTCGTCGCCTTTTTTGCCCGTGGCTTCGGCATTGCAGGTTTTCATCTTGCTTTGCTGGGCGGCAGGCTTTTTGGCACTCAAGCACGACTTCATGAAGGCTTTGCGCTCATCACCCTTTTTGCCCTCGGCGTCTTTGTTGCACATGGCCATTTTGCTTTGTTGCGGGGTTTTTTCGGCCGCAGGGCCAGCTGGCGTCGCAGGCATGGCCGGGGCCGCCGCAGCGGCCACGGGTGCAGCCGCAGCAACCGCTGGTTTGACAGGGTCGGCCGCGAAAGCCATGCCAGAAACCAAGGCAAAACCCAGTGCAACGATAGAAATGGAATGACGCATGAATGAACTCCCAAAAAATGATCAACAGTCAAAAAAGCCTGCACCGGGGTGCAGGTCACTAATTAACGTACCAAAGTGATCATATGTGGACGTCAGTTGTGACCAAACGTAATTGCCGCGTATAAAAAACACCCCATAAGCCGGCCCTTCGCGTGATCCCTGGCCCAGCCCCGTAAAATCGCGCCCTATGCTCTTAGCCAAACAACATCTGCTCACGGCCCTGGCCGCTGAGCTTGAAAAACTCCAAACCAACGCGGGTGCGCGTGCGGCGTTTGAATCGCCCAAAGTGGCCGCCCATGGCGACTTGGCCTGCACGGCGGCCATGCAATTGGCCAAGGCGCTCAAGCAAAACCCGCGGCTATTGGCCGAAACCCTGCGCGTGAGCTTGTTGCTGACCCCCGCCTTCGAGCGCTGGGTCGATGCCATTGAGATCGCTGGGCCGGGCTTCATCAACATCCGCCTCAAAGATGCGGCCAAACAGGCTGTGGTTCACGAAGTGCTGCAAGCGGCCGATTGTTTTGGTCACCAGCCCACTCAAGTTGCAAAGGTGCTGGTGGAATTCGTCTCGGCCAACCCCACAGGCCCGCTGCATGTGGGACATGGCCGCCAGGCGGCTTTGGGTGACGCGATTTGTAACTTGTTGGCCACACAGGGGCAGCAGGTTTACCGCGAGTTTTATTACAACGATGCAGGGGTGCAAATCGGCACTCTGGCCAGCTCGACCCAGTTGCGTGCCAAGGGCTTCAAGCCCGGTGACGCCGAATGGCCCAGTGGCGAAAATGCTCCAGCCTACAACGGTGACTACATCCAGGACATCGCCAACGACTTTCTGGCCCAAAAGACCGTTCGCTCCGACGACCGCGAATTCACCGGCAGCGGCGATGTGAATGACCTGGATGGCATGCGACTGTTTGCAGTGGCCTATCTGCGCCATGAACAAGACCTGGACTTGAAGGCCTTTGATGTCCAGTTTGACAATTACTACTTGGAGTCCAGCCTCTACACCAGCGGCAAGGTCGATGCGGTTGTGCAAAAACTGCGCGATGTGGGCAAAACCTACGAGCACGATGGCGCCCTTTGGCTCAAGTCCACCGACTACGGCGACGACAAGGACCGCGTCATGCGCAAAGGCGATGGCAGCTACACCTACTTTGTGCCCGATGTGGCGTATCACATCACCAAATGGGAGCGCGGCTTTACGCGGGTGGTGAACATCCAGGGCACCGACCACCACGGCACGATCGCCCGCGTGCGTGCGGGACTGCAGGCGGCCAATGTCGGCATCCCAGAGGGCTACCCCGACTACGTGCTGCACACCATGGTGCGTGTGATGCGCGGTGGCGAAGAGGTCAAGATCTCCAAGCGTGCAGGCAGCTACGTGACGCTGCGCGACCTGATCGAGTGGACCAGCAAGGACGCCGTGCGCTTCTTTTTACTGTCCCGCAAGCCCGACACCGAATACATCTTTGACATCGACCTGGCGCTGGCACAGAACAACGACAACCCGGTGTACTACGTGCAATATGCGCATGCCCGTATTTGCTCTGTGTTGGCCGCTTGGAAAGACAAAGACAGCGGTGATCAGAGCACGCTGGCCCAAACCGATCTGTCACCGCTGCAAAGCCCGCAGGCCCATGCGCTGATGCTGGCCTTGGCCAAATACCCCGAAATGCTGACGGCTGCCGCCACCGACTTTGCCCCGCACGACGTGACCTTCTATCTGCGCGATCTGGCCTCGCAATACCACAGCTACTACGATGCCGAGCGCATTTTGGTGGATGACGTCGCCGTCAAAAACGCCCGCCTGGCCTTGGTCGCGGCCACCGCACAGGTGCTGCGCAATGGCCTGAAGGTGCTGGGCGTGTCTGCACCCCAAAAAATGTGAATGGAACCGGCATGAAACTTCACCCCCAACGCGGCGGTACTTTTTTGGGCTTCATCATTGGGCTGGTGCTGGGCCTGGGCGTGGCTTTGGGCGTGGCCATCTATGTTACGAAGGTGCCCACGCCTTTTTCCAACAAAAACCAGCCACGCACCACCGACCAGGACGCGCAGGAGAGCGAGAAAAACAAGGACTGGAATCCGAATGGCGTGTTCCAGCCCAAAGCACCGGCAGAGGCGCCCACCGCACCCACCGCACCCACCCCACCCGTTGTCCCGGCCCCGGAAGCGGCCAACGACAAAACAGTGCCTGGATCAGCCAGCAAGAGTACCGCCGAAGCGCCCAAAACAGAGTCGCGTCCTGCCGTCACAGCCGATCCCCTGGGGGATTTGGCCAAATCCAAATCTGGCCTCTCCACCCCTGCCAGCGCCAGCAACGCCGCCGACCCGTTTGACTACGTCATCCAGGTCGGTGCCTACCGGACCAGCGGCGATGCCGATGCCCAAAAAGCCAAACTCACCCTGATGGGTCTGGACGCCAAAATCTCTGAACGAGATCAAGCCGGGCGCACGGTTTACCGCGTACGCTTGGGACCTTTCGCCGACAAAGCCGCTGCTGAACGCATCCGCACCCGCCTGGAAAGCAGCAGCATTGAAAACACCCTGGTGCGTGTTCAAAGGTGAACCCGCCCTTTTCATTTGGAGCATGCCCATGAAACGCCGTTTCTTCTCTTCTGCCCTGGTGACCGCAAGCGCTTGGTTAAGCGTACCTGCCGCCTGGGCCCAAGCAGCCTTGTTCAAATCGGGCAAGGACTTTCAGACGCTGGAGCGGCCGGTTGCCACCGAAACCAACGGGGGCAAGGTCGAGCTCATCGAGTTCTTTTGGTACAGCTGCCCACACTGTTACGCTTTTGAATCGAGTTTTGCCCAATGGGTCAAAAATGCCCCGAAAGACGTCGTGGTGCGCCGCATCCCTGTGTCGTTCCGCGATGACTTTGCGCCCCAACAGCGCCTGTTTTTTACAATTGAAGCCATGAATTTGATGGACAGCTTGCACCCCAAGGTGTTCACAGCCATCCATGTGGAAAAACAGCTGCTGAACACCGATGCCAGCGTGCTGTCCTGGGCTGAAAAACAGGGCGTGGACAAAGTCAAATTCAACGAAACCTACAAATCATTCGGTGTGGCCACCAAACTCAAGCGCGCGGTTCAGCTGCAAAACGATTTCAAGGTGGAGGGTGTGCCCTCGCTGGGCGTTGCCGGACGCTACTACATCGATGGCACACTGGCGGGCAGCATGGACCGCGCCCTGAAAGTGGCCGAATCCTTGATAGCGCAGGCTCGCCAAGGCCGTTGAGCGCTTTTCACCCTTGGCGACAAGCCTCGCCACCAGCCCGCCACTTCAAAATGGCGGGCTTTTTTTTATGCCCGAATCGCTGTATCCGCCCGGTTTCGCGTGCGCTTGAGCCTACAATCAAAATTCATTACCAGCAAGATTCATGCCCTCAATGAAAATCCTCCGCACCGTCGGCCTCCTTGCATCGGGGCTGTGTTCGCTCAGCCTACCAGCTTGGGCCGAGAAAGCCGACCGCGACAAGCCCATGCTGATTGAGGCAGATGCCATGCGGCACGACGAGAACAAGTTACTCACCCATTTCACGGGCCGGGTGGTCGCATTAAAAGGCACCATGGTGCTGCGTGGCGCTCGCATGGAAGTGCAGCAAAACAAACAAGGCCAACAAATTGCACACATTTGGGCAGCCCCCAATGAGCGCGTGTTTTTTCGTCAAAAACGTGAGGGGTTCGATGAATTCACCGAAGGCGAAGGCGAAATGGCGATTTACGACAACCAGGCTGACGTCGTGACGCTGATGCATCGGGCTGAAGTCCGGATTTTGCGGGGCACCGAGGTGGCCGATCAACTCAATGGCCAGAAAATCGTCTTCAACAACACCACCGAAGTGATGACTGTGGACGGCCTGCCCAAAGGCACCCAAGCAACCAACGGCCGCGATCAGCGTGTCCGCGCGGTGCTGACCCCCCGAAAAACAACAACCGTGCCTAACGCCGCACCCGTCCCCGTCGCCCCCGCCTTGAGGATCGACCCCACCCCCCTTGAAAGCAAAAAGCCATGAGAGAGCCGCTGGTCACCAGTCGGCTGGAAGCGCACCACCTGAAAAAGGCGTACAGCAGCCGCAAAGTGGTGCACGACGTCTCTGTGCAAGTGGACAAAGGCGAAGTGGTGGGTCTGCTGGGTCCCAACGGGGCAGGCAAGACCACCTCTTTTTACATGATCGTTGGCTTGGTCCGCGGAGATGGCGGGCAGATCCTGATCGATGGACAGGACGTGACACGCCTGCCCATCCACAAGCGCTCGCGCATGGGCTTGTCGTATCTGCCCCAGGAAGCTTCGATTTTTCGCAAGTTGTCCGTCGCCGAGAACGTGCGGGCCATCCTTGAGTTGCAGACCGATGCACAAGGTGCGCCCCTGAAAAGCGCCGACCTAGAAAAACGCCTGGACGAATTGTTGAACGATTTGCGGGTCGCCCATCTGCGCGATTCCCCCGCCATGTCCCTGTCCGGTGGTGAACGCCGTCGGGTGGAGATTGCCCGCGCCCTGGCCACCAACCCGCGCTTCATCTTGCTCGATGAACCCTTTGCGGGCATCGACCCGATTGCTGTCATCGAGATCCAGCGCATCATTGCCTTTCTCAAGCTACGCGGCATTGGCGTGCTGATCACAGACCACAACGTGCGCGAGACGCTGGGCATTTGTGACCACGCCTACATCATCAGCGAAGGCCGTGTGCTGGCCGAAGGCACGCCCGAAGAGATTGTGGCCAACGCCGATGTGCGCCGGGTTTACCTGGGCGAACACTTCAGGATGTGATGAGCAAGTCGACCCTTCACCCCACGAAAGCGCAGGCATGAAACCCGGTCTGTCGCTGCGCATGTCCCAGCACCTGGCGCTCACGCCCCAGCTGCAACAATCGATCCGCCTGCTGCAGCTGTCCACGCTGGAGTTGTCGCAAGAAGTCGACCAGATGCTGGACGACAACCCCTTTCTGGAGCGCGCTGAAGAAGAAGCCCCCGCCGAAGCCTTTGGCCTTGACCAGGCAGACACCCATGTCAGCCTGGGCGACCGCGTGAGTGAAAGCGCCAGTGCGTCCAGCAGCAGTGACGACAGCCCCAGCGAGACGCGCGAAGAAGCCGTGACCGATGTGGCTGAAAGCTGGGATGGCGATGGCAGCGTGGACATGCGCCCCGACGACAGCGAATGGGGCGGTGACGCCGTGCCACGCCAAAACAACGGCGAAGAAACCGCAGATGCCATTGACCTGGCCCGCAGCAGCGGATCACTCACTGATTTTTTGCACCGCCAGGCCTTGTCACTGCGCCTGTCTGAAATCGACCGCGCGGCCCTGCGCTTTCTGATCGAGTCACTCAACGACGACGGCTACCTGACTGACACCTTGGCGGAGCTGGCTACCAGCTTGGCGGGCGCCGACGACTATGAACAACTGGACGAGCTGGTGCACCGCTTCACGGTGGCGCTGGGCTTGCTGCAGTCGCTTGAACCTGTGGGTGTGGGCGCACGCGATCTGGCCGAGTGCATGCGCATCCAGATCAAGGCCTTGCTCAAAGAAGACCCCGACGACGAGGTTGCACAAGCCGCTTTGGCTGTTTGCGCTCAGCCACTGGAAATGCTGGCCAAACGCGACTACAAGCGCCTGGCCGTAGCGTGCGGCCTGGACGAGACCGTGGTCAAAGCCGCGATCCCGTTCATCGCCAGACTGGAACCCAAGCCGGGTCGCCCGTTTGCCTTGGCCGAGCAGAACATCATCATTCCCGATGTGCTGGTGGTCAACACCAGCAAGACGGCCACACCCAAGTTCCGTATTCAGCTCAACCCCGACGTGATGCCCAAGCTGCGGGTGCACGACATCTATGCCAACGCCCTGCGCGGCGGCAAGGGCGACAACCACGCCGGCTTGCAGCAGCGGCTGCAAGAGGCGCGCTGGTTCATCAAGAACATTCAACAGCGCTTTGACACCATCTTGCGCGTCTCGACAGCCATCGTCGAACGGCAAAAAAACTTTTTGACACACGGCGAGCTGGCCATGCGACCCTTGGTTCTGCGCGAGATCGCCGACGAGCTGGGCATGCACGAGTCGACCATCAGCCGCGTGACCACGGCGAAATACATGTCGACACCACAAGGCACGTTTGAGCTGAAGTATTTCTTTGGCTCGGGGCTGGGCACCGACAGTGGCAGCGCCGCGTCGAGCACCGCCGTGCGCGCCCTGATCAAGCAATTCGTGGCCGCGGAAAAACCCGTCAAGCCACTGTCCGACAACCAGATATCCGAAATGCTGAAAGAGCAAGGCATCGACTGTGCACGGCGCACGGTGGCCAAATACCGCGAAGCGCTGAAGATTGCCCCCGCCAACCTGCGCAAAACCCTTTGAAAAGAATGCTCCCGTGAATTCATTGAACCTGTTCATGCCTTGCGCCGCTGGTGTTGAGGGCTTTTTGGCCGACGAGGTGCACGCCATCACCGGCCTCACGGGACAAGACCTGATGACGGGGCGCGGCGGCGTGATGGCCCGCGCTTCATGGCGCGATGCCCTGCGCATCAATCTGCACAGCCGCCTGACACAGCGCGTGCTGGTGCAGCTCTCAGTCACCGATTACCGCAACGAAAATGACCTGTACAACGCTGCCAGCGAAGTGGCCTGGGAGATCTGGTTCACGCCCAAGCAGACCTTCAAGATCGACATCACGGCGCAGCACAGTCCACTCAACAGCCTGAACTTTGCCGCACTGAAAATCAAGGATGCCGTGGCCGATCGCTTTCGCGCCAAGCGCGGCGAACGCCCCAGCGTGGACACCACCTGGCCCGATGTGCGCATCTATGCGCACGTCACACCTGAAACCCTCACGCTGTACATCGACACCTCGGGCGAGCCCCTTTTCAAGCGTGGCTGGCGCACAGAAAAGGGCGATGCGCCTTTGAAGGAAACCCTGGCCGCCGCCATGATCGCTGCCAGTGGCTGGGACGGCACCGTGCCTTTGTACGACCCCTGCTGCGGCAGCGGCACCATACCGATCGAAGCGGCGCAAATTGCCTGCGGTATTGCCCCTGGTTTGCAGCGCCGCTTTGGCTTTGAAAAATTGCTGCCCTTTCAGAACCATGTCTGGCAAGGCCTGATCGAAGAAGCCCGCGACAACGAACATGAACCCACCGCGCCGATTTTTGGCAGCGATGTGGCCTTCCGCATGGTCGACTTTGCCGAACGCAACGCCGAGCGTGCTGGCGTGTCCGGGGTGGTGGTGTTTCGGGGTGGCGACGCGCTGCAACGCATGCCACCTTGCGACACGCCAGGCGTGATGCTGCTCAATCCGCCCTACGGCGAGCGCATAGCCGCTGCCGGTGTGGCCGGAAGTGGGCGCGAGGGGTTTGAGCCAGGGGCTCTGTCCGATGCGCGCGCCAGCGCGCGGGCAACTGAACCGAGTCACCACCGCGAAACCGCACAAACCGACGAGGGTGGTGAATTCTTTGCCCAACTGGCCAGCCACTGGAAGAAAAACTACAGCGGCTGGAGCGCCTGGATGCTGACGCCCGATCTGAAATTACCCAGCAAGATGCGCCTGAAAGAATCGCGTCGCGTGCCCATGTGGAACGGCCCCATTGAATGCCGCCTGTTTCGCTTTGACATGGTCAAAGGCAGCCACAAGCGCCCCGCCGCCGAAACACCTGCACCCCCGGCACCATGAACGTCCCGCGCTCGGCCCGGCGCGTGCTGGACACCAACATCGTGCTCGACCTGTGGGTGTTTGACGAACCCCGGGCTGAGGCGCTGCGCGTCAGTGTCGAGACGGGCGAAACAGCGTGGCTTGCCACCGCCGCCATGCGCGAAGAACTGGCCCGCGTGCTGGCTTATCCGCAAATCGCCAAACGACTGACGCACCGGGAACTGCCCGCCAGCACCGTACTCGGCCACTTTGACCGCTGGGCCCAACTGCACCCCGACGCGCCCAAAGCCGAATACGTCTGCAAAGACCCCGATGACCAGAAATTTATTGACCTGGCCGTGAGCCACACCGCAGCCTTGCACAGCAAAGACGCACAAGTGCTGTGCATGAAAAACCGCCTGGCACGCTGCGGCGTGGCATTAAACCCCTGCATGACCGCCACCGACACGGTCTGATTTTTTTGAAGAGCACACCATGACAACCACTCCTGGCCTGGAAGCCGAAGACTTTGACGCCCTGGACGACATCCTGGATGACCTGCGTGAGCGCTTTGAAGAAACACCGCAATGGGAGTTCTGCGAAGGCTTCATGGCCGCGATGGTCTGTAGCCGCCGCGCCATCCCTGAACAGGAATGGTTGCCCATGCTGCTGGGCATTGACCCGGACGATGCCGATGGCGGCAGCTTTTCAGGTGACGACCAGCGCCAGCAGTTCATGGCTTTGTGGCAGCGCCGTTTTGACGAGATCAAGCTGACCCTGGACACACCGGTCGAAGCGCTCGACGAAGACAAAGCCTACGCCCCCGAAGTGATGGATGTGCGCGGTGCCATCGCCTCTTTGCCGCCTGAAGAACGCGAAGAAATCGACGACAGCGAAATCCCCTCTTTTGCCCAAGTGTGGGCGCTGGGCTTCATGTTTGCGGTGGAAAACTGGCCTGACGAATGGGCCCACCCCAAAGACAAGGAAGCCGCCAAGTGGCACGACCTGTCGCTTGAAGCCATCGTGGCCCTGACCGAAGACGACACCCATGCGCCCACTTTGTCGGCCCTGTCGGAAGACGGCCCCCCCAGCGTGAGCGAAGAACGCCTGAATGCCTACGGCGAAGCCCTGTGGGCGGTGTATGACCTGCGCGAAATCTGGCGCAACATCGGCCCGCGCGTGGCACAAGTGATCAAAGCGGCCACGCCAGGGCGCAACGATGCGTGTTCGTGTGGCAGCGGGAAAAAATACAAGAAGTGTTGTGGGGCCTGAGCCCAAATCTTCAGGCCATCCACTGCGCCAGTGCTTCACTGGTGGCTTCGGGCAGTTCTTCCGGAATGAAGTGCCCTGCAGGCACCACCTGGCCGCTGACGCGCCCAGCACATTGGGCCTGCCAAAGCGCCACGGGCTTGAACATGCGGTGAACGACACCCCGTTCGCCCCAGAGCACCAAGGTGTCACAAGAAATTTTGTCACCCCGCTCACGCCCTTCGCGGTCGTGCTGCAAATCAATGCCGGCACTGGCGCGGTAGTCTTCGGCCGCGCTGTGGATGGCGGCTGACCAGCCTTTGTCGTTCAAGGTCGGGTTGCAAAAGGCGCGCTCATATTCGGCCAGCGCTTCAGGTTCGATGTAGCCCAGACCCTGGCTGCCCCAGCCGCCCAATTTGGCGTGCAAATAGGCTTTGGGGTTGCCGCCGATCATGAACTCGGGCAAAGGCGCGGCTTGCGTGAGGTGGAACCAGTGGTAATAGGCTTGCGCAAACGCAAAATACGGGTCGGCCACCGGGCCAGAGACTTCGGGGGTTTTGCCCCAATGGCCGCTGTACATGTCCAGTGTGGGCGCGATGTCGATCACGCACAGTTTTTTGACACGCGATGCATGGTCCAGCGCCAGACGGTGCGCCACACGGCCTCCCCGGTCGTGCCCACACAAAAAGAAGTCGCTCACCCCCAAGGCATCCAGCAGGCCGATCACTTCCTGGGCCATGGCGCGCTTGCTGTAATGCAGGTGCTGGGCATCTCCCACGGCATGCGATGAGTCACCGTAGCCGCGCAGGTCAGGCAGGACCAAGCGGTAGCGGCCACGCAGACTTTGCGCCACGCGATGCCACATGACGTGGGTTTGCGGAAAGCCGTGCAACAAAACCAGCACCGGCAATTGCGCTTGCGCCGCCCAATCGGCCGAGCGTCGAAAGCAAACGGGCGAGCCCGCCACCGTGAGCGATTGCCGCTCAAAACCCTCAAACCAGGCCATCAGTCGACCTTGGCACCGGAGGCTTTGACGACTTCGGCCCACTTCTTGTGCTCGGCTTCAATCAGCGCGGCAAACTGTGCAGGCGTGTTGCCGCTGGGGATCGCGCCCAGGGTGGCCAGGCGCTCCTTCATGGCGGGGCTGGCCAGCGACTTGGCGACTTCTTGCTGGATGCGGTTGACCACATCGGCAGGCGTGCCCGCAGGGGCCAGCAGACCGAACCAACTGCTGGCTTCAAAGCCTTTGAGTCCGGCCGCCTCTTCGACCGTGGGCAAATCGGGCAGGGCAGCAGAGCGCTGGTTGCTGGTCACGGCCAGGGCTTTGAGCTTGCCCGACTTGATGAGTTGCATGGCCGATGGCAGGTTGTCGAACATAACGTCCATGCTGCCGCCCGCCAGGTCCAGCAAGGCCGGGCCAGAACCCCGGTAAGGAATGTGGGCCATGAAGGTGCCCGTCTGAGACTTGAACAATTCACCCGCCAGGTGGATGGACGTGCCATTGCCACTGGACGCCATGTTCAATTTACCCGGGTTGGCCTTGGCGTACTGGATGAAATCCTTGACGTTGTTGATCTTGTTGGCGGCGGCCTTTTCGGCATTGACCACCATCACGTTGGGCACACCCGCTACCAAAGTGACGGGCGCAAAGTCCTTGAAGGGGTCGTAAGGCAGTTTGGCGTAGAGCGCTCGGTTGATGCCGTGCGTGCCCACCGTGCCCATGAGCAGGGTGTAGCCATCACCAGGCGCCTTGGCCACTTGCTCGGCCCCCAGGTTGCCCCCGGCGCCCCCTTTGTTTTCAACCACGAAGGACTGACCGAAGGCTTTGCTCAGATCGGGCGCGATGGCGCGGGCCAGGATGTCGGTGGTGCCGCCAGGTGCAAAGGGCACCACGATCTTGACCGGTTTGTTGGGCCAGGCCGTTTGGGCCCAGGTCGTAGGCGCTGCAGACAACAAGAGGGCAGCGGCCATGCCCAGAATCGGGCGGCGGGTGAAAGAACGAGAAACTTGAACCATGAGGGTCTCCAGGCTGGTGTGCAAATGATGTTGCCACGGCCCTGCCCAAACTCTGTCACGCAAGCGAAGATTCAGCTTGTTTTAAGGGTTTGTCCCAATCAACATGGCCTGCAAGACCGGTTTTTGCACTTTGCCCAATGCGCTTTTGGGCAAACTCTCCAGCCACAAGAGGGTGCGGGGCAATTTGAAGCGGGCAATTCGACTTTGCAGGTATTGCATCAATGCCAAGTGTGTCAAGGCTCGCCCTGCCTCATCGGCACTGCGCACCAGGACGGCCACGGGCACTTCGCCCCAACGCGCATCGGGCACCCCGACCACGGCGCACTCGGCCACGCCAGGCAAGGTCAACAGCAGGTTTTCGATTTCTGCTGGGTAAATATTTTCTCCGCCCGAGATGATCATGTCTTTGCTGCGGCCCACAATGGTGATGCACCCGTTATCGGCTTGTTGGCCGAGGTCGCCGGTGCAAAACCAGCCGTCCTTCAAGCCCACGCCCGCAGCGCCATCGCTTTGCCAATAGCCGCGCATCACATTGGGCGCACGGATACACACCTCGCCCGTTTGCCCGATGGGTACGGCGCTGCCTTGTTCGTCGCGCAAGGCCACTTCTGCCTGGGCATGCGGCCAACCGGTACTGCCCAGATGTTCGGTGGCCTGGTCCAGCCGCAACACGATGGAGACCGGACCAGTTTCGGTTGTGCCGTAAATTTGCCCCACGGGAATCCCCCGATCGTGGAAAGCCTGCAGATACGCCACCGGGATGGTGGACGAGCCCGCCATGACACCACGCAGTGAAGACAATTGCGCCAGTGCCCAGCGTGGGTGGTCGAGCACGGCACGCAAGGTGGCAGGCACCAGCAGCGACAAGCTGGGCCGACTGGTTTCCACCTCATCCAGCCACGCTCCGGCGTCAAAGCGCGCGTGCAAGATCACCGACACACCCGCCAGCAAGGCAGGCAAGGTCTGGATGCACAAGCCGCCCACATGGAACATCGGCAAAGTCGACAGCACTTTGTCTCCGGCCACAAAACCATGCGCCACCTGGCTGGCGCGCGCATTGGCCAGCAGGGTGTCTTGTGTATGCACCGCGCCCTTGGCTTGGCCCGTGGTGCCCGAGGTATAGACCAGCAGCACGGGCGCATCACCCGTCACCCAAGGCAAGTGCAAACCCCGAGGCGATGGCGAATCAATCAGGGCATCCAGATGCGTGTGTTGCAGCCCCGACAAACACAAAGCTGCTGCCACATCGGCGTGCAAACTGTCATTGACCAGCAAGCTCGGCTGGCCGTCATTGAGCACGTGCTGCAGCTCAGCCAATGCCAAACGATAGTTGAGGGGCATGAACACCGCACCCATTCGCGCACAAGCGATCAGGGTGACCAATTGAAGCTCGTGATTCAGCCCCAACCAGGCCACGCGGTCACCGCGCCGAATTTGCCAAGTGTTTTGCAGGTGTGCGGTGACACGCTCCACTCGGCGCCAGAACTTGGCAAAGTCGCAAGGCCACAAACCAGGGCCCTGACGACAGTGCAAGGCGATCTGCTCGCCCTGCTGCTTAGCCAGCGCATGCATGCGCCGGGCCAAGGGGCTGTGCTCAACCACTTGTTCTGCGCTGGGGTTCATTCGTCTTTCTCTCCGGGTTCGTACAAAGCTTCTCGGCCAATACGGTCCAGGCACAGCTCGGCCGTCCAGGGCAGCATGAGCGAGCCACAACGTGCGTCCCGGTAAAGACGCTCGAGCGGAAGACTTTTGAGCATGGACTGACCTCCACAAGTGCGGATGGCCAGGCGGGCGATGTCTTGTGCGTTTTCCATGATGGTGTACTGCGCGGCATACGCACGCAGGCGGGTGGACTTGGTCGGGTCAACCTTGGCGTCTTCAATGGCGCGCAAGAACAGGTTGCGGGTTTGTTCGAGCTTGATGAACATCTCAGCCACAGTGATCTGCTTGGTCGCAAACTGGCGACGCTTGACGGGGCCTGTGCCCGCAATCTCGCCCCGCAAATACGCCACTGTGAAATCGTAAGCTGCTTGCGCAATGCCCATGTAGGTGGGCGACAGCGTCATGAACATGTGCGGCCAGCGGCTGGCGGCCTGAAAGTACAGGCCTTGCGGCATGAGCGCGGCGTCGTCGGGCACGAACACGTCTTTGAAAATCA
>NZ_JBIKHV010000144.1:0-4170 GCF_044361985.1 Limnohabitans sp.
CGCGACCTCCAACCCCTTGATCTGAAAGTGGGCTTGCGTGTGTCGGTCTTTGGCAAAGGGTGCCGTCTCGGCATCGGTGTCAAACGCAGCGCCATTGAGCTTGAACGCCAGTCTGGGGTGGGTGGTCACATCGCGTTTGCCGCCGATGTTGCTCAAAAACGGCATGTCAAGTTGCACATCGGCCAGCGTGTGGCTGACCGACTTGGGCTCATCGAGAAAGCGAACACCGCCCCCCACGATCTGGATGTTGAACAAGGACAAGCGGGGAAAGCCAGAGCCTGCAGAGCCTGGAGAGCCTGCAGAACCTGAAGAGCCTGCTCCTCGGAGCCGGTCCACGACATCGTCGATGTCAAAGCGGCCCTGCCCACGATGCGTCAAAAGCAACTGTGGATCGCGCAGCAGAATGGCGTCCGCCACAGGCGCCCAAAATACAAGGGACTGCAGTGCCGCGTTGATTTCGATGTCGCCGACCTTCAGCTGCGGCTCAAGCAGTGCGCCGTTATCACCGGCCTGGGCGATGCGCAGACCGCGCAAAATCAAAGCCATCGACCAGGGCTTGAACCTCACTTCATCCAGCTTGACCACACGCCCCAGCAGCTGCGTGCCTTGTTTTTCAATTTGCCAATGCGCCAGGCTTGGAACAGCCGCCCAGCTGAGCACCCACAACAACGCCAATCCGAGCCCGAAAAACAATGCCTGGCGCTGCCAGCGCCGCAGGAGGCCCAAATTCATGATCAACTCTTGGTAAAGAACAACACGCCTTATTTTCGCCCCTCAGAAGCCTTCATTTGTAACGGCAACCCGCGCTAAAACCATTCAACACAAGAAAACCAAAGGCAGAAGGCGTGTCAGCACCTCACTCAAGATGGCTTGAATGCGCCCGATCGAAGTTCATCACTGGATGAATGTGAAGATTGAAGGTTTTGCCCCCTGAAATTGACCGGCATGCTTTGTAAATCGACCTTTTCAAGCGACGCATCCTGCGCAAAATGGCGCCAATCTTCGATCAGGCTGGAGTTGGCCGAAATCAAGTGGCCATCCTGGTCCTTGAACCACAGCATGAAGGGCTGCCTGGCCAGCCACTCTTGTTGCTGGCGTTCACGCGCCAATTCTTGAGCCATCTGTTTTTTATCTTCGGTCACATCGATCATCACCAACCTGCACTCTTCACCCATTTCATCCAAGGTGGCGTCGATTCGCACCACCATTTCAGACCGGTGGTCGGTGGCACAAAGCGTCACCTCGCAATAGCGGCGGCACCTGCCGCTAAAAACTTCCTGGTGATACGTCAAAAAAGCGGCCTGATCGGACGGCTTCATGAAGGCCTGAAAGGGACTCAGCTTATGCTGCGACCGCTGTATGTCCAACATGATGGCGCCCGCCAGATTGGTATGCACCACCCGCCCTTGCCGGTCCAGGCTGACAAAACCCACAGGCGCAAAGTCGTAGGCGTCCTGGTATTTGTGCAAAAGATCATGGTCTTGCCCAACAGGCTGCAGGCAGGCCTCATCTGATTCAAAACAGGCTTCAGGCGTGCGCCCTGCACGCTCATAAAGGCGTTGCGTTTCAGAAGACACCAATGAAAAACACTCGCACACACAGTCGGTCAAGCCATCGCGGTCAAGAATATTGATCTTGCCTCGGCCACTGGCGACCAAACCCGCCGATTGCAATTTCCCCAAAGCCTGCGTGACCGATTCACGGCGAACCCCCAGCATATTGGCAATCATTTCATGGGTGACTTTCAATTGGTCAGAGTCCAAGGCATCCCGGTTGAACAACAGCCAGTAACTCAGGCGCTCACTGACCGAATGGTGCCCAATGCACACAATGCTCTGTGACATCTGCGTGATCAAAATCTGGACATAACACAGCACCAATTGCTGCAACTCACGGCAACGCGTCATCTCCATCAGAAAAGCATCGGCCGGCATTCTGAAGGCTTGCCCGGCACACTGAACCACCACCCGGTGGTTCATGGAGCCACTGCCCAGAACCAGGGCAACGCCCACCATACCGTCCCGGCCAGTCATGGCCAACTCGGAGCTGTCACCGTCTGTTGTGTGGGAAACCAAGGACGTGGTGCACGTCGTTGGAAAATAAACAAACTCCAATGATTCACCCGCCTCATAAATCACTTGGCCAGCAGTCAGATCCACTGGCTTGAGATGCTCCGACATCCGGGCGTAGTGACTCAAGGGAACACCCGCTAATAATTTATTCTGACGGGCACTTTCAACCATGGGGTAAGACATAGCGTTCCTTTCTGGCGCCTGGGCGCATCAGTTCACACAAACCAAGGCCGACAAAGCCACTTGGTGACAAGTGTTTTGCACGGGAGAAACCAAGGACAAACCACTGATGGGTTCTTTTGATACGGCCACCACCGACTCTGAACTGCATTCAGCGGTCGGGAATATCCCGTACAACAAGGCATTCATCTCTTCCGGGCTCAAAAGTGGCGTGGTTAAAGGCTTTTGCAAAAAGGCGGTGGGTAAATTCATGGTCAATCCAGTCATTTATTTGATGAAAGATGGCACTGCATAAGAGATCGCCATCTGCTGGACTCCATGGTGTGGGAATCAAACCCAGATAACCACTGATCAAAAGATTAGATTGCATCAACATACCGGCATATATCTTTCGATAAAAAGCCAAATAACCGCATTAACTACTGGAAAAAAATAATCAACAAACGGTAGCGCATCCATTCAAACAAGTAATCCAGCTTCTTGGGCCTTGGTAAAGGAAAGAAGCCAAAAATGATTCTGCAGATGCTTGCTGGAAATCAAGATGCAACAGGGCCTCTTTCCATGGAGATATTCACTTGGCAATGCAGACGCATACCGACAGGGATACAACAAACGCGCATTAAAAAACACACCCAATGCTGAATGGTCAGCCACCCAGGCAAAGAGGAACCTGCTTGTACTGCACGCCAGAAGCGCGCAGTTCCCAGATCGGGAAACAGATCAGGATTTGTCGACCAGCACGTGGCTCGACGCAACTAGGAGTTCAACATGTCTAAATCGAGCACTTTTGGGAAAAAGCCCATTTCTCTGCGCACTGACCGTGACGATGCAACCGATGCGCCGCTGTACGGCCATGTCACCGCTTTGAATGCCATGGAAAATGCCGCCGAACACACCATGAAAGCAGCAAGCAGCCCGGCATTCATGCCCACCACGGATTCGGAAAGCAGCATGAAAACGGCCAGCTTTTCAACAACCCCCGTTGAAATATCGCCCCTGGCCGCCATTGTCCCCAGTGCCATCACCTACCCCAGCACCAACATCAGCAAGGTCTACCAGCACTGGGCCGATGGTGATGCCGCACAGGGCACCACGGCCGAATGGAACAACAACATCCTGTCCGATGGCAAATCAGACTACTTTGAAGGCGAGGTGGTGCCTCACGTCTATTTCTACAAAGCCAGCAACAACACACCTCTGACGACCGGGCAGACCTACTCGTTCAACGTCACCTACAACTACTACCAGAGCAACACCAATGCGGGCGGTTTTGTTTACATGACAACTCCCAACGCAGACCGCAGCCCGACCAGCTTTGCAGGCGGCGATGCGCAAGCCGACAGCACCTTCACCAACGGTGGCGGCATGCAAGGGTCGTTTTACACCGTCAACGCCAACATCACAGGCGTCAGCAACGTGACCTACACCGGCAGCGCAGGCAGCTCCAAAGATGCGATCGTCACCGTCACCTTTGTTTACACCGGTCCCACGACCAAATCGGGCGGTGCCGAAATCCAGTATGGCCTGATGATTGCCGCCCCTGGCGATGTACCCGACCAAGGCAAAGGCATGACCGATGGCGCCAACGCCTGGACAGGCGGCTCCCTGCAAACCACCGTAGACATCGGCGGCAGTGGTGCCACATCCATTCAGTTGGCGCCCTCGGCCATCATCGTGGGAGAGATCAGCGGCATGAAATTCAGTGACATGGACGGCAACGGCACCCGCGACGCAAATGGTGCCGATGACATCCTGGGCAATGCCGACGATGAAGTCGGCTTGGCCAACTGGAAGATATTTCTGGACCAGGACAACGATGGCCAGTGGGACACGACTGAACAATTTGCATTGACCGATGCCCTGGGCAAATACACACTTTCAGTGACGCCAGATTCAGACCGATCTGATTCTGATAATG
>NZ_JBIKHV010000145.1:0-4140 GCF_044361985.1 Limnohabitans sp.
GGCAATGGCGCCGGCAAAAGCACTTTGATGAAGGCCGTTTCAGGCTTGCAAGGGGTCAGTGGCGGCACCATTCAATGGCAGGGCCACGACATCACGGCAATGCCCCCTCACCAAAGGGTGGCCGCTGGCATTTCCCAGTCCCCTGAAGGCCGACAGGTCTTTGCGGACCAATCGGTCGAAGACAACTTGCTTTTGGGTGCCTATCTGCGCCCTTCACGCGACCCCGAAGTGAAAGCCGATCTGGAAAGGCAGTACGCCATTTTTCCCAGATTGCGAGAAAGAAAAAACCAGCACGCGGGCACGTTGAGCGGGGGTGAGCAGCAAATGCTGGCCATCGCCAGGGCGCTGATGTCACGGCCCAAGCTGTTGCTGCTGGACGAACCCTCGCTCGGCCTGGCCCCGCTCATTGTGAAAGAAATTTTTGCAGTCATCCGGCGCGTGCGGGATGAAGGCGTCACGATTTTGCTGGTTGAGCAAATGGCCAACCAAGCCTTGAAAGTTTCTGACCGGGCCTACGTTTTGAAAAACGGCGTCATCGTCAACTCTGGCGCCTCCAAAGACATAGCCAACGATCCGAGTGTGCGTGAAGCCTATCTGGGCAAGCACTGACATTTAAAAAAGAAAGACTGGCATGAACAACGCCCACTACTCCAGCCGCATCAGTGGATTTCATAAAAAATCTGTCGATGAGCGCATTGCGCTGATTGCCGACATGGCCGGCCTGAACGACACCGAGCGCGCCTTGATGGGCAACTCCGGCAACCTCGATCAGGAAATCGGCAACCACATGATCGAGAACTTTCTGGGCACGATGACCATCCCCGTGGGCATTGCGACCAACATGAAGGTCGATGGGCGCGATGTGCTGGTGCCCATGGCCACCGAAGAGTCCTCGGTGGTGGCGGCGGTCTGCAACGCGGCCCGTCAGTCTTATGACAACGGGGGCTTCATCACCTCTATGTCGGGCACGCGCATGATCGCGCAGATTCAATTGGTGCAGGTGTCAGACCCGTACCACGCCCGAATGGCCATCCTGGAGCGCAAAGAAGACATTCGCCTGATTTGTGACGCCTGCGACCCGATGCTCATCAAGCTGGGGGGCGGGTTCCGAGAGCTCGAGGTGCGCGTCATTGACACGTTGTCAGGCCCCATGGTGATCACCCACATCATTGTGGACACCCTGGATGCCATGGGGGCCAACGCGGTCAACACCATGGCTGAAAAACTGGCGCCTTCTATTGCGCAGTGGACGGGTGGGCGCACCTACCTGCGCATCTTGTCCAACCTGGCGGACCATCGGCTGGCGCGCGCGCGCTGTGTCTGGCGCAGCGAAGACATCGGGGGGGCAGATGTGCGTGATGGCATGTTGCTGGCGTATCACTTTGCCGAAGCAGACCCCTACCGTGCAGCCACCCACAACAAGGGCATCATGAACGGCATCAGTGCCGTGGTGTTGGCCACGGGCAATGACACGCGTGCGGTCGAATCGGGCGCACACGCCTACGCCTCACGCCATGGGCGATACACCAGCTTGACCCGCTGGGAGGTCACCAACGAAGGCCACCTCGCCGGCTCGATTGAAGTGCCCATGGCGGTTGGTTTGATTGGCGGCGCCACCAAGCTGCACCCCATGGCCAAGACCGCGTTGAAGATCCTCAATGTTCAATCGGCCAGTGAGTTGGCCCGCATCATCGCCGCGGTCGGATTGGCGCAAAACTTTGCCGCCATCAAGGCGCTGGCCACCACCGGCATCCAGAAGGGCCATATGTCCTTACACTCGCACAACATCGCCATGATGGCCGGTGCCGTGGGCCATGAGGTGGATCAACTGGCCCAAATTCTGGTGGCCAAAGGCATGGTCCGCCTGGACATCGCCGAAAAGGAACTGGCGCTCATCCGCGGCAGCTGAGTCTTTCAGCTTGGCTCAGAACTCACCTGAGATATTCGGTTTGATAACGGTGCATCGGCTGGTTGCGGCCCTTTGCAGGGCAGCGCGTGCTCTTAGGCAGCAACTGCGAGCGCCTTCAAGGTATTGCTGGAATCCGTTGAAAAGGTGCGGTCAATGCGGGAGACCTTTGACGATGGTTGATGCTCACAACCCAAAAAAAGACCCTAGCTGGCTATTGCACTTGGTGCAATAGCCAGCTAGGATTCGAATATGAAAAGAGTCTTTAAAACCAAGACCTTTGATCGATGGGCGCGCAAAGTGTTGAGTGACGAGCTTCTCTGCCAAGCTGCACGCGAGATTGAGCAAGGAAAATATGAGGCCGACTTGGGTGGTGGAGTGTGCAAGAAGCGGGTGGCCGTGCCGGGGCAAGGTAAAAGTGGATCGACCCGGACACTGGTGGCGAAAAAGCACAATACGGCAATCTTCTTCTTGGCTGGGCGCGAGAAAAATTCAGCTGGTTCTGATTTCTCTGCCAAAGAAGTGGATGCTGCAAAAATTATCGGTCATGCACTTGAAAGCGCGAGCATCAAAAAAATCGAGGACCTGGTTGCAACTGAAGTTTTGAAGGAAATTTGTAATGACAAACAAAAAAGCGACTAAAGAGAGCCGTATTCTTACTGAAATGCTGGAGATGGCGGATGCTCTGCATGGCCATGCCTTGATTTCCAAGCAAGACATGGCCAAGATGCAGCTCATCTGTCAGAGCCCACCCGACTACACCTCCGAAAACGTAACGGCTATTCGTGTGAATAAAGCCAAAGTGAGCCAATCTGTGTTCGCCTCAATTTTGAACGTCAGTGTTTCTGCTGTTCAAAAGTGGGAGTCACCAAGTTCTGGCAAACACCCCAGCGGTGCAGCTGCAAAGCTGTTGCAACTTATTGAAAAGAAAGGTCTGGAGGCGATTGTTGCCTGAACTGAACGGCCGGTCTCGAGCTGTCAGCTCGCCCGCCGCAAGACAGTAACCGCCGTACAAACGACTTTCGATAACCCCAACGAAAAGGTCACGTGGGGCTGCAATCGCTAGGGAAACCACTTTGAAGTCATGTGATCCAAAGCAGTCCATCCACCCGAACTCTAGGTTGAGGTTCTGAACATGGGTATCAAGTACCTTTAACATCGAGGGATGCTGCAATACCAAACCATCCCCGTCACCCCCTTCCAGCAAAACTGTTCCCTGGTCTGGGACGATCAGACGCTTCAGGCGGCCGTGGTCGATCCGGGGGGCGACCTCGATTTGATTTTGGGTGCCGTGAAGCAACATGGCCTTCGTCTGGAGCAGATCTGGATCACGCACGGCCATCTGGACCACGCCTCAGGCACGGCCGATCTGGCCGAACAACTGGGAGGCCTGCCCATCATCGGGCCACACCCGGCTGACCAGTTCTGGATTGACGGTTTGCCGCAAGCGGCTTCGGCCTATGGTTTTCCGCCGGCTCGGGTCTTCAAGCCCACGCGCTGGCTGGCCGATGGCGACACCGTCACGCTGGGCGCGCACACCTTGCAGGTGCGCCACTGCCCGGGGCACACGCCGGGCCATGTGGTGTTTTATTCGCCGGAGATCAAACGCGCGTTTGTCGGCGATGTGCTGTTTGCCGGCAGCATTGGCCGAACCGATTTTCCGCAAGGCAACCACGACGATTTGATCGCCAGCATCACCCAGCGCCTGTGGCCGATGGGCAATGACACAGTGTTCATTCCCGGCCATGGCCCCGAAAGCACCTTTGGCCGTGAACGCCAGTCCAACCCTTATGTCGGCGGCACCTGAAGGGGCTGGCGCCCTCAGCCTTTGAGGGCTTGTTGGTACAGGGTTTGCACCTTGGGCAAGTTGGCTTCGAGTTCCTGAATGCGGTTGGCCCCACTGGGGTGGGTAGACAGGAATGAGGGGCTGCCGTTGCTGCTGGCAGCCTGCATTTTTTGCCACAGGCTGACACTGGCTTCTGGCTTGTAGCCGCCCCGCGCGGCGATTTCCAGGCCCACCAAATCCGATTCGGTTTCGTCGTCGCGGCTGTACTTGAGGGTGAGCAACTGCGTGCCTAGATTGGCGGCGACATCGCCCAAAGAACCTAGGCCCAGCAGTTGCGACGCAATCGACAGGCCGATGCTGGTGGCCTGGCTTTTGGCCAGCCGTTCGCGGGCGTGTTCGCGCAGGGCGTGTGCCATCTCGTGGCCCATGATCATGGCCGCCTCGTCAT
>NZ_JBIKHV010000146.1:0-4121 GCF_044361985.1 Limnohabitans sp.
AGTATGTCATCGCTCATCGCCTTGATGCGTGCAACTTGCTCGCGCAAGCTGTCCCTGACCATCTGAGGCAGTTGCGCTGACAAATCTTCGAGTGTTTGTTCAACGTCTTTGAACATGGCTTTGCGCCCTTGGGCAAAGGTGGCTCCGAACTCGTAGAGCAGCCCGCGCAGTGCGTTGGTCTGCATGGTGCGCATCTTCATCAGGAGTTCGCGCTGGCGGTGCAGGGTCAGCGTGGCTTGCTGGGCTGCGGTCTTGATGCCGACGAATTTGACGCCCGGCTGCTGCACGGCCAACCAGATAGCCCGGGCGTCTGTGGCATCGGTCTTGTTGCCTGAGACAAAGGGGCGGACTCCTGGGCGGATGCGTTGCACAGTCACCCCATTCGGATTGAGGACGTGAGATGTGCAGCGTAAATCGCATCAGGAATGCTGCTGGGAGTGCTTCGTCCAACCCCTCGCTCAAGCCGACCCGCTAAGGCAGCTACGTCAGCCCGGCCCTGAGCCACTCGTACCATCGTCTCAGTCCGAGCTGACGTACCTGCCTACGGGCGCAGCTTAGCTCGAACGATATGATGCCGGCGTCATCAAGAGCTTTTTCTCCAAGGGTCTCCCCATGCCGCGCTCCATCGCTGATCTGATTCAGGACCGCTTCGGTTTACCAACTGTGGCTGGTCATTCGATGCCCGCAGAAGGAACCATCGCCCAGCAACTGGCACACAGGTCCATTCGTAGATTCAAGGACAAACCGGTGGGTGATGAGTTGATCGAGATCGCGCTGTCCGCTGCGCTATCGGCCCCCTCCAAGTCAGACCTCCAGCAAGCTTCCGTCATTGACGTTACCGATCCTTCATTGCGTGAAGAAATCAACGCCTTGGTGCCAGCCATGCCATGGATGGCACAGGCATCCCGGTTTCTTGTCTTCTGTGGAGACAACCACCGGATGCGCCGCATTGCCGAGATGCGGGGCAAGCCCTATCCAAACGACACGCTGGATATGTTCATGAATGCAGCCGTCGATGCTGGCCTGACGCTGCAGTCGTTCATCACAGCAGCGCAGGCGCTTGGCCTGGGGTGCTGCCCGGTCAGCTTGATTCGGAATCAGATCGATGAGCTCAGTCGGCTTTTGCAGTTGCCAACAGAGGTGTTCCCGGTGGCCGGTCTCTGTGTGGGTTTTCCCGCCGAGTCCGGGCACATCAGTATGCGGCTCCCTCTGTCGATCACGGTGCACAAGAACCACTACGATGCCAGCGCCTTCGCAATCAACCTGGAAGCCTACGACGCCAGGCGCTCCATCAAGGAACCGACCGCAGACGCCAAGCAAAAATATGCCGCGCAGTGGGGAGTCATTCCCCGATACACCTGGTCCGAAGACAAGGCACGACAGTATTCAGTGCCCGAGCGGCACAGCTTCGGCGCTTTTGTACGCGCACAGGGCTTTGCCCTGAAATAAACTCTAACCGGCCAAGACTGTTCGGTCGGTCAGTCGCGGCCTAGCCCGTGCTGGACTCTTGGTTGCCTGCCTTCAATGGCGAGGGTGTTGATGAAGGCCCAATATGGCGTGGATTCGATGCCCGAAACCGCCGAAAACGTGGCCACCGACTTCAAGATCGAGCGCGAAGCGCAGGATTTGATGGCCATGAACAGCCAGTTGCGCGCCGTGGCTGCAATCAGGGCAGGTCACCTGTCCCGCGAGATCGTGGGCGTGAGCATTCCCCAGAAAAAGGGCGACGCTATCGTGGTTGACACCGACGAGCACCCGCGCGAAACCAGCCTTGAAGCGCTGGCCAAACTCAAAGGTGTGGTGCGACTTGACGGCACCGTGACCGCTGGCAATGCATCGGGCGTGAATGACGGTGCCTGCGCCTTGTTGCTGGCCGGAGAAGCCGAGGCTGCCAAATACGGCTTGTCGCCTAAAGCCCGCGTGGTCGGTATGGCCACCGCTGGTGTAGCACCTCGCATCATGGGCATCGGCCCGGCGCCTGCCACACAAAAAGTGCTGGCCCAGAGCGGCCTGACGATGGACCAGATTGACGTGATCGAACTCAACGAAGCCTTTGCTGCACAAGGCCTTGCCGTGCTGCGCATGCTGGGTTTGAAGGATGCCGACGACCGCGTCAACGCCTGGGGTGGTGCAATTGCGTTGGGGCACCCATTGGGGGCATCTGACGCACGCCTGGCCACCACCGCCATCAACCGCCTGCACACCACCGGCGGGCGCTACGCGCTGTGCACCATGTGCATCGGCGTCGGTCAGGGTATTGCACTGATCCTTGAGAGGGTCTGACGCTCGCCGATACTAAGTCGTCATTTGGGCAAGCTGTCTTGATGAACGTTCATGGTCAAACGCGGGTGTCCGGTTTGGCGAAATGGTCGCCACAAACCTGACCATCGAACCCTGGTTGCGAATGACTGGTATGCAGGAGGCAGATCGCAAACGGCTACTTCCGGTTAGTGCCTTCTGGAGCCACATAAAGCCAAAACTCGAAGGACTGCAATCGCGGCAATGCGGGTTTACGTTTTGCTCCATACCTGACCCTCATTTACGCTGACTCTTTTCGGGAGCAACCTCTTCACCGGGCAGATCGACAGCCTCACGCAACGCTTTGCCTGGCTTGAAATGCGGCACACGCGCCGCAGGAATTTCCACTGGAGCGCCGCTGCGCGGGTTACGGCCCATCCGCGAGGCACGGTGGATGACTGAGAAACTACCGAAGCCCCTGATCTCAATGCGGTGCCCACGCACCATTGCGCTATTCATCGCCTCCAAGATGGTCGAAACGGCGGTTTCAGCATCCCCCTGTGTTAGCTGACTGAACCGGTCGGAGAGAAGTTGCACGAGGTCTGATCGGTTCATTTGCTCCGAAGGATAAGGCAGCAATTTCAGGATTCGCCCAAAAAGCGCGTTCAAAAGCCATTTAGGCGCGCTTTTAGACCGCCACTAACACTTGGAGAGGTCGTATTCGGCTTTCATGTCAGATACCTCGATAAAAAGCGCTTTCGCGCTTGGTTGCCTTGCGAGCAGAGATGATTCGGATGGTTTCACCGCCTTCACGTTCACAGGCGTGACATCATTGCCATCACATTGACAAGCAGCAACCGCAATGGCGAGATCGGCTTCCTGTCTAACATCCGCCGTATGAAGGTCGGCATGATCCGCTCACGGCGCAAGTTACTGCTGGTGGGGTATTCGTTAGAACTAAATCGGTGCGCGCTTGTGCACTGTGCGTTTTGCCTTGTTTGCAGCGGCGCCCTGAGCCTCAACGTATGAATCCAGCAACCGGCGGATCATGCGCTGGTACTGGGTGTGGTGCTTGGATGCCTCAGACTTGAAAAACTCCACGCTGCTTTTGCTGAGGGCCAGCGTGACTTTCACGCCATCTTCCCGGAACGCCAGCTCGGCAGGTGACGGCAGAAAATCTGCGACCACCTCAACTTCACCCATGGGCTCATCCGTGTAAACGATCTTCTTTTTCATAAATTGCCTTTCCTTTACGCCAATAGCCTGCCCCAATGATTCGAATGACTTTGCGCCTGTAGGTGAAGCGCACCGTCAAGATGCCGCCACCCGCTTTGCCGATGCAGTAAAAACGCTCTTCAGCTTCACTGTGGGCCAGGTCTTTGGCGATCACGCGGTGCGGATCAGCGAAGGCGGCTTGCGCGTCCCTGAATGACACCTGATGCTTGGCTTGGTTTTCAGCATCCTTGTTGTCATCCCATTCGAATTGAGCTGCAGTCATGATTCATCGTAGCATTAAGCCATAAAAAAATCCATACGTTCGTATGGCTAATATCCTGATTCTGCAACGCAGGCTCAGCGTGGGCACCGTCGATTCGTTTCAGGGCTAAGAGCGCGACATCATTGCCATCACCTTGACGCGCAGCAACCCCCAAGGCGAGATCGGCTTCCTGTCTGACATCCGCTTTTTGTGGAGTTGCTTGAGTATGTGAAGGGGGCGGGGGGTATCGCTTAGCGTGTGAGGTGGTTAAAAACATTTAAACCATCCCGCCCAGAAAAAACGGCCCAATGATCGCACCTTGGGCCGTTGTTCATGGGGTCAGCGCCTAAGGTCAGGGCAACACGCGGTCGATCACCAGCTTCACATCCCCTGCCCCCACCGGCAC
>NZ_JBIKHV010000067.1:0-13346 GCF_044361985.1 Limnohabitans sp.
GCATGTCGACCCGCGCCAGTGCTTTTGGCAGCTTCGACCACGGTGCCCAGTACTTCACCGTGCGCGACCCGCGTTTTGAACTCGCCATCGGCACCGCCCCTGGCGTGTGCAAACCCTGGAGCGCCAATGCCGTGCGCGTGCTCGACCCAAATGGCCGGGTGATCGAAGCCGGATTGCCCGGAGGTGAACGCCACTGGGTGGCCACGCCAGGCATGAACGGGCTGGTCAAGGCCTGGGCGGCACCACTGGTTGAAGACGGCAATGTGCAACTGCAAACCCGGGTCACCCAGATCATGGCCGACCCCCTGAAGAAAAACGGCTGGCAACTGCAGACCGAAAGCGACGACGGCGGTCAGCGCGTCTATGCCGGTTTTGACAAAGTCATTTTGGCCATTCCCCCAGCACAAGCCAGCAGCTTGTTGAAGGCCTCCGGCCTGAACGACCTGGCCGCGCCTTTGAGCGGTGTGCGGGTTGATCCCTGCTGGACCTTGATGCTGGCCTACCCCCAAGCCGTGCAACCCGGCCTCATCACCCTTGGCCCGCAATGGAACGCCGCCCGCAGCACGCACCACCGCATCGCCTGGATGGCGCGTGAATCGTCCAAACCCGGGCGCGAGCGCATCGAACGCTGGACCGTGCAAGCCAGCGCGCCCTGGTCGGCCGAACACGTCAACGACACCCCCGAACGCATCACCGGCAAACTGATCAAGGCCTTTGCCGAAATCACCGGCATCCGCGCCACCCCGGCCCATGCCGAAGCGCACCGCTGGTTGTATGCCAAAACCGCGCAACCGCTGGGCGAAAGCCACCTGTGGTTCAAGGACCAGGGCATCGGCTTGTGCGGCGACTGGTGTCTGGGCCGCCGGGCCGAAGACGCGTTTGTCTCAGGGCTTGAGCTGGCGCTGGCCGTGCTCAAAAACCGCTGAGCCTGCCCATGGTGGGTGGGTCTCGATGAGCTCGGTTTACACAGGCCGGTTTGCGCCCTCGCCAACCGGCCTTTTGCATGCAGGCTCACTGGTCGCAGCCCTGGCCAGCTGGCTCGATGCCCGTGCCCACGCAGGCCGTTGGTGGGTGCGCATCGAAGACGTGGACACCCCTCGCTGCGTGGCGGGTGCCGATGAAGCCATCTTGGAGCAACTGCGCACCTGCGGTTTGGTGCCTGATGGTAAGGTCATCCGGCAAAGCCAAGGTGCCCAAGCCTACAGCGCTGCGCTCGAGGAACTGATCGACAAAGGCTGGGCCTACCCCTGCGGCTGCTCCCGCAAAGAGGTCGAAGCGGCCATCGAATCGGCAACACCCCCAACCCAGAAACGCCACATAGAAACGGTCTACCCCGGCACCTGCCGCGCAGGCCTGAACGGCAAACCCGCCCGAGCCTGGCGCTTGAACGTGCAGGCGGTGCAAGCGGCGCTGGGCATGCCTGGCACCACGCACTGGCAAGACCGGCGTTTGGGGGCGCAACAACAAAACGTGGCCCAAGACGTGGGCGATTTTGTGCTGCGCCGCGCCGATGGCCTGTGGGCCTACCAACTGGCGGTGGTGGTGGACGATGCCGCCCAAGGCGTCACCCATGTGGTTCGCGGCGAAGACTTGGCCGACAACACGGCGCGGCAAATCGTGCTGCAACGCGCTTTAGGCCTGCCCACGCCGCAGTACCTGCACACCCCTTTGGTGCTGGGTGCCAATGGCGAAAAGCTCAGCAAGCAAAACGGGGCGCGCCCCCTGGATCTGTCCGATCCCTTGGCTGAGCTCAACCAGGCCGCCCAGGTTTTGGGGCTGCCCATGCATGCAGGCCCTGTTGACGCAGCGCTGGCGTTCTGGACGCAGCTTCAAAAAGACCCCGGTGCGCGCCCCTACAATCCCCACCCATGACTGACAACACCCTGGCCGAAGGCAAAAAGCCCTCCGGCATCCCCACTGATGTGCCTTTTTTGCGCACCATCAAAAGCTATGTGCTGCGCGCTGGCCGCACCACCATCGGCCAAGCCAAAGCTTATGAACTGTATGGCCCGGCCAACTTGCTGAACTATGCGCCAGGCGCATTCAACGCGACAGCGGCTTTTGGCCGCTCGGCCCCCTTGATTCTGGAAATCGGCTTTGGCATGGGCGAAGCCACGGCCCACATCGCCAAAGTCCGCCCCGATGACAACTTTTTGTGCTGCGAAGTGCACGAAGCTGGAGTGGGCGCCCTGCTCAAGCGCATTGGCGAGCAGGACATCCACAACATCCGCATCCTGCGGCATGACGCGGTCGAGGTGATCGACCACATGCTGCCAGAGGCCTCACTGGATGGCGTGCACATTTTTTTTCCGGACCCGTGGCACAAAACCAAGCACCACAAGCGCCGCTTGCTTCAAGCCGAGTTGGTGAACAAACTGGCCAAACGCCTCAAGGTGGGCGGCTACCTGCACTGCGCGACAGACTGGCAGCCCTATGCCGAACAAATGATGGCCGTCATCAGCGCAGAAAAGCTGCTCGTCAACACCGGCGATGCAGCCCATGGCGGCTATGCAGCCAAGCCAGACTATCGCCCGCTGACCAAATTTGAAAACCGGGGCCTGAAGCTCGGCCACGGCGTGTGGGATCTGGTGTTTCGCCGCGTCTGATATGACCCAAGCGGGAAACGCTGTTCAGTTGCCCACGCGCGACGGTGTGGGCCCCAGTGTGGTGTTAGTCCCAGCGGGCACATGGCCCAGCCTGCTCGACTTTCTGGCTGCACGCATGCCCGCTATACAGCGCAGTGAATGGGCGCAGCGCCTACAACAAGGCCTGGTGTTGCAGGAAGACGGGCAAAGTGCTTTGCCCGACCAAGCTTGCCAGGCAGGCCAACGCTTTTTCTACTACCGCAACGTGACCGATGAACCCGTCTTGCCCTTGCAAGCGCGCACCGTGTTCGAAGACGATCACCTGCTGGTGGCCGACAAACCCCACTTCATGCCCGTCACCCCCTCAGGCCCCTACGTGCAGCAAAGCCTGCTGGTGCAACTCAAGCGCTTGACAGGGTGTGCGGACCTGGTGCCGCTGCACCGCATAGACCGCGAAACTGCAGGCTTGGTGCTGTTTGGCAAAAGACTTCACGAGCGCGATGCCTACCACGCCTTGTTTCGGGAAAAACAGATTCACAAGACCTACCACGCTGTGGCAGCGTTCAAGCCTGAGTTGAACTTGCCGCGACACCATGCCAGCCGTTTGGTGCCGGGGGAGCCTTTTTTCAGGACCCAAGAGGTGCCTGGCGTGCCCAACAGTGAAACCCGCATCAGCCTGCTGCACACAGACGGCCTGCGGGCGCTGTACCAGCTTGAACCTGTCACCGGCAAGCGTCACCAATTGAGGGTGCACATGGCGTCGATGGGCATACCGATCGAGGGCGACCCTTTTTACCCCATCCTCCGGCGAGGAATAGATGAACCCGAAGACTTCAGCCAGCCCTTGCAACTGCTGGCCCATGCCGTGCAGTTTGCTGACCCGCACACAGGGCAAGCAAGGGCCTTCCAAAGCCAGCATCGACTGCAGCTTGCAGATCGGTGACAAGCCCCTGGCCCAGGGGCTTGGCCGCAACGATCAGAGGCGTTCAGTCACCCAGGCCTGCACACTGGCCATGGCCTGAGGCAAAGCTTTGGCGTCGGTGCCGCCGGCCATGGCCATGTCGGCCTTGCCACCGCCTTTGCCACCCACTTGGGCCGCCACAAAGTTGGCCAACTCCCCGGCCTTGACCTTGCCCACGCTGTCGGCGGTCACGCCCGCAGCAATCTGCACCTTGTCGCCGTCCACTGCCGTGAGCACGATCACGGCGGTCTTGAGCTTGTCCTTGAGCTTGTCCATGGTGTCGCGCAAAGTCTTGGCGTCAGCCCCCTCGAGCTTGGCCACCAGCAGCTTGACGCCCTTGATGTCCACCGCCTGAGTCATCAGCTCATCGCCCTGGGCCGAAGCCAGCTTGCCCTTGAGTGCGGACATTTCCTTTTCGAGCGCCTTGACCTGATCCAGCACCTGGGCGATGCGATGGTTCAACTCGGCCGGCTGGGACTTGAGTGCACCCGCCGCTTGAGCGACGGTGTCTTCCAGCGATTGCAAATACGACAAGGCGTTCACACCGGTCACGGCCTCGATGCGGCGCACCCCGGCGGCCACGCCGCTCTCGCCCACCACCTTGAACAAACCAATATCGCCTGTGGCTTTCACGTGGGTGCCACCACACAATTCGCGGCTGCTGCCGATGTCGAGCACCCGCACGGTTTCGCCGTATTTCTCGCCAAACAGCATCATCGCGCCGGTCTTCTGGGCCGACTCGATGTCCATCACGCGGGCTTGCGCTGCAGCGTTGGCCAGAATTTCGGCATTGACCCGGGCTTCGATCTGGCGGATCTCGGCATCGGTCAAGGGGGCGTTGTGGGCAAAGTCAAAACGGGTGCGCTCGGCGTTGACCAAACTGCCCTTTTGCTGAACATGGCTGCCCAACACTTCGCGCATGGCCTTGTGCATGAGGTGGGTGGCGCTGTGGTTGCGCACGGTGGCGGCGCGCAGTTCGGTGTCGACATGGGCTTGCAAGGCATCACCCACCTTCAGGCTGCCGGACTTTAAGGTGCCGTGGTGGCCAAACACATCGGCCTTGATCTTCAACGTGTCTGCCACCTCGAACTGGGCGCCCGCGTTGTGCAGCAGGCCCTGGTCGCCGACCTGACCACCCGACTCGGCATAAAACGGGGTGGTGTCCAGCACCACCACGCCCGCTTGTCCGGCTTGCAGAACCGTCACGGCCACACCGTCGGCATACAAGGCCTGCACTTTGGCGTGCGCCGTCAGCGCGTCGTAGCCCACAAAGTCGTTGCCCTGGCCGGTGTAATCCAGCGCCTTGTCCATCTTGAACTTGCCCGCAGCGCGGGCCTGGGCCTTTTGCTTTTCCATGGCCACGGCAAAACCGGCTTCGTCCACCGACAGGTCGCGCTCGCGGCAAACATCGGCCGACAAATCCAGCGGAAAGCCGTAGGTGTCGTGCAGCTTGAAGGCCACGTCTCCGGGCAAAACCTTCACACCACCGTCGAGGGCGGCATCCAGAATCTGCATGCCGCTTTGCAGGGTTTCAAAAAAGCGCTCTTCTTCAATGCGCAGGATGTCGGTGATGCGCTCGGCCTGGTCGGCCAAGTTGGGGTAAGCCGCGCCCATGAGCTTGACCAGATCGGGCACCAGCTTGTGGAAAAAAGGGGTTTTTTTGCCCAGCTTGTAGCCGTGCCGAATGGCCCGGCGCACGATACGGCGCTGCACGTAGCCGCGGCCTTCGTTGCTGGGCACCACGCCATCGCTCACCAAAAAGGCGGTGGCGCGAATGTGGTCGGCAATCACGCGCAGCGACTTGTTGTTCAGGTCGGCGCACCCGGTTTCGCGAGACGCGGCCTTGATCAGCGCGTCAAAAATGTCAATTTCGTAATTGCTGTGCACATGCTGAAGAATCGCAGCAAGACGCTCCAGGCCCATGCCGGTGTCCACGCAAGGTGCGGGCAGCGGCGTGACGGCACCGGTCTCGTCCATGTTGAACTGCATGAACACGTTGTTCCAGATCTCGATGAAGCGGTCGCCGTCTTCATCGGGGCTGCCGGGAGGGCCGCCAGGGATGTGGTCGCCGTGGTCGAAGAAAATCTCGCTGCAAGGGCCGCAGGGGCCGGTGTCGGCCATCATCCAGAAGTTGTCGGATTTGTAACGGCCGCCCTTGTTGTCACCAATCCGGATGATGCGGGTTTCTTCTTTGATGCGTTCAGGCGTCCAGCCCGCTTTGACAAAAATGCCTTCCCAAATGGCATAGGCCTCATCGTCTTCCATGTAGACCGTGGCGTACAGCTTGTCGGCGGGCAGCTTGTAGACCTGGGTTAACAGTTCCCACGCCCACTCCAGCGATTCGCGCTTGAAATAATCCCCAAAAGACCAGTTGCCCATCATTTCAAAGAAAGTGTGGTGGCGCGCGGTGTAGCCGACGTTTTCCAGATCGTTGTGCTTGCCGCCGGCTCTCAGGCAGGCCTGCACCGAAGCGGCGCGCACATACGAGCGCTTGTCTGTGCCTAAAAACACGTCCTTGAACTGGACCATGCCTGAATTGGTGAACATCAAGGTCGGGTCATTGCCCGGCACTAAAGGGCTGGATGCCACCACGGTGTGCCCCTTGGACTCAAAAAAGTCCAGAAAAATCTTGCGGATGTCGGCAACGGAAATGACGGCTTGGCTCATGGTCTTGGTGGCTTTCTAGTGCAACCCGCGATTATAAGATTTCGCCCACCCGCCTTCTGTGGCCGAGCCAGCAGGTTGTCTTTGCGACAGGCGGTGCCTCGGCCCTGCGCTAAGCTTCTGACCATGGCCCGGTTTGAATAACCCCGCAAAACACCCACGGAGACACCGATGAACCCCACCCCATCCCCCCTCGCCCAGCTCAAAGACCCCAGCCTGCTCAAGACCGACGCACTGATCAACGGCCAATGGGTGGCGGGCAGCAGCCGTTTTGACATCACCGACCCGGCCACCGGCCAGGTTCTGGCCAAGGTGGCCAACCTCGGCCCTGCCGAAACCGAAGCCGCCATTGCGGCTGCCAACGCCGCTTGGCCTGCCTGGAAAGCCAAAACCGCCAAAGAGCGCAGCATCATTTTGCGCAAGTGGTATGACCTGCTGATGGCCAACCAGGACGATCTGGGCCGCATCATGACCGCCGAGCAGGGCAAGCCCTTGCCCGAGGCCAAAGGCGAAGTGGCCTATGGCGCCAGCTTTGTGGAATGGTTCGCCGAAGAAGCCAAGCGCATCAACGGCGAAACCCTGCCCCAATTCGACAACAACCGCCGCTTGTTGGTGCTCAAGCAACCGATTGGTGTGTGCGCGGCCATCACGCCCTGGAACTTTCCACTGGCCATGATCACCCGTAAAGTGGCCCCTGCCCTGGCCGCCGGTTGCCCTGTGATCATCAAACCCGCTGAACTCACGCCCCTGACTGCCCTGGCTGCGGCCGAACTGGCTGTGCGTGCCGGCATTCCGGCTGGCGTGCTGAACATGATCACCGCCGACAGCGAGAACTCGATCGCCGTGGGCAAAGTGCTATGCGCCAGCGACGTGGTGCGCCACATCAGCTTCACAGGCTCCACCGAAGTGGGCCGCATCCTGATGGCGCAGTCCGCGCCCACGGTGAAAAAAATGTCGCTGGAATTGGGTGGCAACGCCCCGTTCATCGTGTTTGAAGACGCCGACATCGACAGCGCGGTCGAGGGCGCTTTTGCCAGCAAATACCGCAACGCCGGCCAGACCTGCGTGTGCACCAACCGCTTTTATGTGCAAGAAGCCGTGTACGACGAATTCGTCCAAAAATTCGCCGCCAAAGTCAAGACCGCCAAAGTGGGCAACGGCTTTGAAGACGGCGTCAGCCAAGGCCCCTTGATCGAAGAAGCCGCCCTGACCAAAGTGCAACGCCATGTGGACGACGCCGTGGCCAAAGGCGGACGGGTACTGGTGGGTGGCAAGCGCCTGTCCAGCATGGGCTCTGGCCAATTCTTTGAACCCACCGTGGTGGCCGATGCCACAGCCGACATGCTCTGCGCCAAAGAAGAAACCTTTGGCCCCTTCGCCCCCGTCTTCAAATTCAAGACCGAGCAAGAAGCGATTGACGCCGCGAACAACACCGAATTTGGTCTGGCCAGCTACTTCTACAGCCGCGATGTGGGCCGTATTTTCCGCGTGAGCGAGGCCCTGGAATACGGCATGGTGGGCATCAACGTGGGCATATTGGCCACCGAGCACGTGCCCTTTGGCGGCGTCAAGCAGTCGGGCCTGGGCCGCGAGGGTTCACACCATGGCATGGACGACTATGTGGAAATCAAATTCCTCTGCATGGGCGACATCCTCAAGTAAACTACTGGCTTCGCGGGTGTCGTTTAATGGCAGGACTTTTGCTTCCCAAGCAAATAACGTGGGTTCGATTCCCATCACCCGCTCCAATTTTTCCGCTCCAGTTTTTTCTGTTTGAGTTTTCCCCCCATGAAAAAGGCCCCATGAAGGGGCCTTTTTCTTTCAGGGAATCCAGAAGGATCAGAAGATCAGCTTCACACCCGTCTTGCTTTGCAGCACCTCGGGCGTGACGCCCGGAGCCAATTCCACCACCTTCAGGCCATCCGGCACCACGTCCATCACGGCCAGGTCGGTGATGATGCGGTCGACCACGCCCACGCCGGTCAGTGGCAGGGTGCAGTTGGGCAAAATCTTCATGTCTTCGCTGCCGTCTTTCTTTTTGGCCACGTGCTCCATCAGGATGATCACGCGCTTGACGCCAGCCACCAAGTCCATCGCCCCGCCCATGCCCTTGACCATCTTGCCGGGAATCATCCAGTTGGCCAGATCGCCCTTTTCGCTCACCTGCATTGCCCCCAGAATCGACAAGTTGATCTTGCCGCCGCGAATCATGGCGAACGACTGCTCGCTGCCAAAAATCGACGATCCCTTGATGGTGGTCACGGTCTGCTTGCCGGCGTTGATCAGGTCGGCATCGACTTCGTCTTCGGTCGGGAAAGGGCCAATGCCCAGCATGCCGTTTTCACTTTGCAGCCACACCTCTTTGTCGGCGGGCACGAAATTGGCCACCAGGGTCGGAATGCCGATGCCCAGGTTCACATAGAAACCGTCTTCCAGTTCGTGGGCCGCACGCGCGGCCATTTGGTCTTGGCTCCAGCTCATATCAGACTCCCCCCTTTTCAGTGATGGTGCGTTTTTCGATGCGCTTTTCCGGGCGCTGGTTCAACACGATGCGGTGTACATAAATGCCGGGCAAATGCACGCTGTCCGGGTGCATGTCGCCGGTCTCCACAATTTCTTCAACCTCGACCACACACACCTTGCCCGCCATGGCGACAGCAGGGTTGAAGTTGCGTGAGGTGTAACGGAACTGCAGGTTGCCGGACTTGTCGGCACGGTGCGCCTTGACCAGCGACACATCGGGCAGCAGCGCGTGCTCCATCACGTAAGTCTCACCGCCAAAGTCACGCAACTCTTTGCCTTCGGCCACCAAGGTGCCCACGCCGGTTTTGGTGAAGAAAGCCGGAATGCCCGCGCCACCAGCACGCAGCTTTTCGGCCAGCGTGCCTTGCGGGGTGAACTCCAAAGCCAGCTCGCCGGCCAGGTATTGGCGCTCGAACTCTTTGTTTTCGCCCACGTAAGACGAAATCATCTTCTTGATCTGGCGGGTCTGCAGCAGCTTGCCCAAACCAAAATCATCGACCCCTGCATTATTGGAAATGGCGGTCAGGTTTTGCACACCGCTGTCGCGCAAGGCGTCGATCAGGGCTTCGGGAATGCCGCACAGGCCAAAGCCGCCCACGCCAATGAGTTGCCCGTCAGCCACGATGCCTTTCAAGGCCTCGGCTGCGGAAGGAAAAATCTTGTTCACACCGGTCTCCAGAAAAGGAAGAAGGCCTTACGATACTACGTAAGAAACTACGTAGTTTTTCGTAGAGCGCAGCCCTTAGCCCTAGCCCTAGTCCTTATCCAGGAAACCAGGAAACCAGGAAGTCAGCAAACCATGACCCAGGACATCGATTACCGCCTCGCCTTCGACCTGGCCCCAGTCGGCATGGTGCTGTCGCGCAACCGCACCATGGTCGACTGCAACCAGCGCGTGTGCGACATGTTTGGCACCACCCGCGAGCAGCTCATCGGCCAAAGCTTTCAACTGCTCTACCCCAGCGCCGACGAATACGAGCGCACCGGACAACGCATCACCCCGATCCTGAACGCCAGTGGCGTGTATGCCGATGACCGTGTCATGAAACGCGTGGATGGGCGCTTCAAAGGCGAAACCTTTTGGTGCCACGTGACTGGCCGCGCGCTGAACCGTGACGCCCCACACGAAGCAGGCATCTGGACCTTTGAGGACTTGTCAGCGCGCAAAGCCGTCAAAGCCGAACTCACTGCCCGCGAACGCGAAGTGGCCGCCCACCTGATGGATGGCTTGACCAGCAAAGAGATCGGCCGTGCTCTGGGCATCAGTCACCGCACGGTGGAGATTTACCGGGTCAAACTGATGCGCAAATACCAGGCCTCGGGGGCGGCCGATCTGATTCAGAAGTTGATGCGGGGCTGAGGATTTTCCTTGGCTGCCGCCCAACAGACGATCAAGCTTTGGGCTCGATCACTTCGGTCGCACTCCTGAAACCATCGATCGCCGTCGGAAAGCCGCAATACACGGTGGCGTGCAGCATCAGTTCACGAATTTCTTCAGGGGTCGCGCCATTGGTCAGTGCGCCGCGAATATGGGCTTTGAGCTCTTGCTGCTTGCCTTGCGCGGTCAGCATGGCCACGGTGATCAGGCTGCGGGTTTTCAGGTCCAGGCCGGGGCGTTGCCACACGTTGCCCCAGGCGTTTCGGGTGATGAATTCCTGCATGGGCTGGGTGAATTCGGTGGCGGCGCCCAAGGCCCGGTCCACATAGTCGGCACCCATGACCTGGTTGCGGGTGGTCAGGCCGTTTTGAAAGGCCTCGTCGGTGGGCCAGGCTTGGGGCGATGCAGGGGTTTTGGGTGCGGACATGGGCAACTTTCAAGTTGGTGGAGAATAGCCAAAGCATAAACACTCCGAGACACGCCATGAGCACACCCACCACGCCCCGTTACCCCGCCCCCGACATCATGAACTTGCCCGACGACATCAAAGCCAAGGTGCTCGAAGTGCAGGAAAAAGCCGGTTTTGTGCCCAACGTGTTTTTGGCTTTTGCCCGCCGGCCGGCCGAGTGGCGTGCCTTTTTTGCCTACCACGATGCTTTGATGGTGCCCGAGTCGGTGGGGCGCAGCAGCGGCCTGACCAAGGGCGATCGCGAGATGATCGTGACCGCCACCAGCGCCGCCAACAAGTGCCTGTATTGCGTGGTCGCCCACGGCGCCATTTTACGCATCTACGAGAAAAAACCCTTGGTGGCCGATCAGGTGGCCATCAACCACCGCAAGGCGGACATCACGCCCCGCCAGCGCGCCATGCTCGACTTTGCACTCAAGGTCTGCCAGCACTCTGACGAGGTGGAAGATGCCGACTTTGTGGCGCTGCATGCCCACGGCTTTGACGACGAGGACATCTGGGACATCGCGGCCATCACCGCTTTCTTTGGCTTGAGTAACCGCATGGCCAGCTTCAGCGGCATGATGCCCAACCCCGAGTTCTACCTGATGGGCCGCGCCCCCAAGACCAAGCCCGCTGCGTGATTTTTATGTGGCCTTTTGCATGGTCTTTGAAAAACCTGAACAATACAGTTTGATAACCGAATCGGTTTTCTCTCACCCACCAACATGAACACCCACCCCGCTGCTCCCTCTGAATTAACCATACGCCGTTTGAGCGTGGACCTGAGCCAGGGTTTTTCGCGCCACTGGAACGGCGGCGATGCGTTTTTGACGGCTTATGCCAACGCCTTGTCGATGAGCTTTCCGGTGGGCGAACAGTCTTTCATGGATGCAGTGAAAGCCGGGGCCACACACCTGCCCGAGACACCCGAGAATGCCGAGCTCAAACAGCTTGCCAAAGGCTTCATTGGCCAGGAAGCCACACACCGCCACTTGCATGGCCTGTACAACGCACACCTTGAAAAGCAGGGCCTGGTCAACCATTGGGGCCCGCGTGCCGAGCGCCGCCTGAAAAAAGGGCGCGAAGAATTCTTCAGCAAAAGCGACAAGGGCTATTTGCACGAATTGGCCATCACCGCCGCCTTTGAGCACTACACCTCCATTTTTGGTGACATCACGCTCGAGCGCATGGACCAGCCCGGCGATTGGTTTGCCCATGCCGAAAAGCCGCTGCAAACCTTGTGGCGCTGGCATGCTGCCGAAGAGTCTGAACACAAGTGCGTGGCCTTCGACCTGTACCAGCGCCTGGGCGGTAACCACGCCTGGCGCATGCGCTGGTTCTGGTACGTGACCCTTCAGTTCATCACCGACGTTGTGCGCCAAACCGTCAACAACCTGTGGCACGACAAGACGCTTTTCAAGCCGTCAACCTGGTGGTCTGCTGCCCAGTTTTTGGTCGGTCGACACGGCTTGGTCTGGCGCGTGGCCAAACCCATTTGGGCTTACACGCGCAAAGACTTTCACCCCATGCAGGTCGGGCACCCCACCCAGTCGCAAGACTGGCTGCAAAGCCACGCCGACCAGTGGCGCGCTGTGGGCCAAGCTCAGGCCAGCGTGCAGGCTGCTGCGCAAGCCTGATCAGGGCGTGACCAGCGCCTTGACCCAATCGGGCAAGGGAACAGATTTTTGCTTGGGAAAGTCAACCCAGATCGTGGTGGCGCCGCCAGCGGCAAACACCTCACCGGGCTGGTCGGTGCGCTCCAGCGTGCACCAGCTTTCAAACGTGGTGCGCCCCGGGTCACTCACATACATGGTGGCCAAGATGTCCCCCGGGTATTCAAACTGTTTGTAAAAGTTACAAAACGCGTTCACGATGACCGGCCCTTCGCCTTGCGGGTTCAGGTCGAAGCCGATGTGGTCGAACCAGTCGATGCGGATGGTCTCCAGGTAGCGAAAGTACACCGTGTTGTTGACATGGCCCATGGCGTCCATGTCGCCCCAGCGGATGGGGATGACCAATTGGTGCACCTGCTTTTTGATCTCGGGCAAAACGTACTTCATGCCTGGCCCCTCAAACGGCAAAACCATCGTCGGCAGCGATCACCGCGCCATTGATGAAATGGCTCTGGTCGCTGGCCAGCAACATGAGCAGCGCATCCAGATCCTGGGGCTGGCCGACGCGCTTGCGGGGCAGCATGCTGATGAGTTTTTGGCCCTGCTCGGTTTGCCAGTGGTGGTGGTTGATTTCGGTGTCGATGTAGCCTGGGCAAATCGCGTTCACGTTGATGCCGAATCGGCCCCACTCCACAGCAAAGGCCTTGGTCATCTGCACCACAGCGGCCTTGCTCATGCAATACACCCCGATTTGCGGCAGCACCTTGAGCCCTGCCATCGAGGCGATGTTGATGATGCGCCCGCCCGTGAAGCTGCCGGGCGCCGCCCCCTTGGCGCGGGCCAGCATGCGCTTGCCCACCTCTTGTGCGACAAAAAATGCACCGCGCACATTGGTGTCAAAGACAAAGTCATAGTCCTCTTCGGTCACGTCCTGAATGCGTTGGGTGGTGCTCACGCCCGAGTTGTTGACCAAAATGTCGATGCTGCCCATCTCGGTTTCGGCGTGCGCCACGGCCGCCGCAATGCTGTGCCGGTCGGTCACATCCAGCTCGACCACATGCGCATCGCCACCCGCAGCCTCGATCTCGGCGCGCAGGTCTTTGAGTTTCTCGACCCGGCGGCTGGCCAGCACCACGCCCGCACCAGCAGCGGCCAGGGTTTTGGCAAATTG
>NZ_JBIKHV010000147.1:0-4083 GCF_044361985.1 Limnohabitans sp.
CGCTGCCACCGCCACCCACGCCGCTACCTCCTCCACCGCCAGAACCGCCGCTACCACTACCACTGCCACCTCTAGCGCTATAGGCAGCAACGGACACTAGACCGACTGGTTCAAGTGAATCGAAAGGCTCTGTGTTCTTCGAGCTGGACGAATATTTAGAATTTTTCATGATTTTCCCTTTTCTGTTTCAAGTTTCAAAATGATGGCCAACCGAGTGCTTGACCACCTCGATCGCCATAGAGAATGGCGAAATTGGGTCACCGTGTTCTGAGTTGGTCACGCAATTGTTGTTGTGTCTGGTCTTGTAAAAGCAATTGATCGCGCAGTTTGGTTTGCAGCTGTTCCTGATCGCGCAACTGATCCATCGTGCGCATTTGCTGTTGCTCCTGCGTTCTCAGTTGTTGCTGAACTGCCGGTGTGTCTTGGGCGTGATTTTGTATTTGTGCCCTGGTTCGACTCAGCAACTGCTCTTGCAATTGCAACTGACTTCTTGTTTGGTTGAGGATTTGTTCTTGGCTGCGCATTTGTGTTTGTGTTTGTGCGAGTGTTTGTTCTTGTGTGCGCATTTGGTCTCGCGTCTGTGTGGCTGTTGCAGTTCCTTTAGACGATGCTGGCCCTGCGCCGTAGGCTGCGCCTGAAGGTCCGCCAGAACCAGGCCCCGAAGCGCCACCCGAGCCGCTTCCAGAGCCGCCACCCGAGCCGCTTCCAGAACCGCCACTGCCACCTCCGCTCGCGCCACCAGCGGCATGAATGCTTGCGCATGAGAATAAGAGCAGCATCACGCCAAGATGTTTCAATTGATTTTTTTTCATCGTATTTTCCTTAGATATTTCAGTCATGAATTGGCTGTCGTCAAGCATGATCTGAAAAATTTTCAGATCAAAAATTCGTCGACAGCTTCAACTTCGGTCAATGCCTGAACACCGCGAAGCAATTTCATTTTGAAAGACAAGGGGGTTTTTTAAAATTGATCTTTTGGTCAATTCGACTACACCTGGCTGTGTAAAACCAGCTGTATTGAAGGGCGTATTTATTGCTAAATATTTAGGCGTGAAGCTGGTGTGAAATGCCAGATTCTGAGGACAAAATTTCAAGCACCTGCCCTGCGCACAATGGGTTCATGTCACTTGTATTTTTGGGAAGTGCAGCAGGGGTGCTGGCCCATGCCGTGTGAGCTGGCCCTGATCCCCAATAAAGTGGCTGGCCACGCTGAGCCACAAACATTTTTTTGGGATGAGCGTTGAACATCACCCCCATGGCCAATGGCCCTTGCAGCAACTCAAAGACCCTGTAAACGGCTTGTGCCGGGTCACTTTGGTAAGTTGCGTCGATCAGGTGCGCCAGCATTTCGGCAACACTGTTACTTTTGAATCCGTAATCCCGTTCAAGCAAGGCCTCGCGCAGCGCATCTGAGCCCTGCAGCGTGCCATGCAACACCACCGCGACCCGAGCGGGACTGTTCAAATGGGCATTTGGGCCGTGGCTCATACAAGGCAATACATGGGGCAAGGCCTGTGATGCCATGGAGGGTGTCTGCCCGGAGTGGCCCATGCCGATCAAGCCTTGCAGCCCGTTCAATTCAGGCTTGCCCGATTGGGCCATCTGCGCCATCCACGCCGATGCGCGCTGTACCCGGCGGTGTCGGTGCAGCCGCGCAGGGCTGTTGGTTTGGCCCTGCAGGCCATGCACTACGAGCCCACAGCTGTTGTGGCCGGGTTCTTCCATTCGCTGCAGGCTTTGAAGCAAGCCGGGTACGGTGTTGTGGGTGGCGACGATGCCAACGATGCCGCTCATGGTTTTCTCTGGGCGGAGTGTCAACGCTCACGCAGGGCTTGCGTCATCGATTGCAAGGGTCTCAGCAGATATTCCAGCACGGTTTTTTCCCCTGTCTTGATCTCAACAGTGGCGGTCATGCCCGGTGTAGCGTTCATGCGCATGCCATGGCGGTCAATGCGTTTGTCAATGATGCGCACCAGAATGCGGTAGTAGCCTTCTTCCAGATCAACAGGCGCGCTGCCAGGCTTACGGGGTTTGTTTTCATCGCGCAGGGTGTCTGGGCTGATGTGGTCCAGTACCGCATCCAGGCCGCCGTATTTGTTGAAGTCAAAGGCCGTCAATTTCACCACCGCGGCCTGGTTCACCCGCAAAAAAGCCACTTCTGAGGGTTTGACATAGGCCTCCACCAGCATGTCGTCTTTCACAGGCACGATTTCCAGAATGCTTTGTCCGCTTTGAATGACAGCGCCCAGTGTCGTTTGCTGGACGTTTTTCACAATGCCGTCCATGGGCGCCCGGATCACTGTTTTCTTGAGTGCATCTTCGCGGGCCAGTGTGTTTTCGCGTGTTTGAGACAACTCCGACTCGACCCTGACCCATTCGTTGCTGGCATCGGTCAGGTATCTGTTTTGCCGCTCGGCCATGTTCGACTGCATGTCGGCGTATTGGCGTTTCAGGCGCAGCAACTCTACCTCAGACATCACGCCTTGTTCCACCAGGGGGGAGGTCAGGGCCAGCTCTTTAGAAAGTTGTGCCTGCGATTCCTTCATGGGCGTCATTTGTTCATCCAGTGCGCGTTTGCGTGCGTGGTAGGCCTGGGTTTCGCGCCGCATGACCGAAGGCGCTTTTTGCACATGGGCCGGAAACTGCAGGGGCGTGCCGTAGGCTTCTGCTTGCAGCCGTGCCGCCTGTGCCGACAAGGCGATCCATTTTTCACGGGCCTCGCGATAAACGGGGCCCGCGCGTGCATCGTCGATGCGCAGCAGCACTTGGTCTTTCACCACGGCATCGCCTTCCCGCACCAGCAATTCGGACAACACACCCGAGTCCAGGCTCTGAATGACTTGCTCACGGCTCGACGGAATGACTTTGCCCGTACCCCGGGTCACTTCGTCCAGATTGAAGGTGGCGGCCCACAACACGGCCACCACCACCACCGCGCCCATGATTCGGACCAAATTTCGGCTGGTTCGACGTTCGTCGTCTTCAATGCTTGATCCGGTAGGGATGACAAGTTGCTTGGGCTTTTTCTTGAAAATTGACATGGGGATTCCTGAAAACGTCAAACAGCGGCAGGGGCTACGGGCGGGGTGGGTAATGTGCCAGCGGCCTGAGGTTTGACCGGTGTCTTGGCCACTTTGCTTGGGCCGGATTTTTGAGAGGCGCCTGTTGAGAGTTTTTTGAGCATGTCTTCACGTGGGCCTTCGAGCACGATTTGCCCATGGTCCATCAAGGCGATGCGGTCCACCCACACCAGCAATTGCAGCCGATGTGTCGACAAGACCAAGGTGCGGCCTTGCAGCCATTGCCCCAGTACCTCGATGACTTTGGCCTCTGTGGTTTGGTCCATCATCGAGGTGGGTTCGTCCAGAAAAACCAGCGCAGGGTCGCGCAGCATCATTCTTGCTATGGCCAGCAATTGGCGTTGCCCCCCTGACAGGCCACCGCCAGCCTCGGTCAGGGGCATGTCCAGTCCTTTGGGATGGCTGGCCACCACGCTGTAGAGGTCGAGTTTTTGCAGCACGTCGATCACCCGCGCATCGCTGATCCAACTGTCTGACAGCACCAGGTTGTCGCGCAAGGTGCCCAAGAAAAGTTGTGCCTCTTGCCCCACATAACCCAGGCGACTGCGCAATTCGGCAGGCTCAATTTGTTGCAGGTCCACCCCATCAATGGACACTCTGCCCCCCAGTGGCGTGTACAAACCTGCCAGCAAACGCAACAAGGTGCTTTTGCCGCTGCCAATGCGGCCGAGCAATGCAAGGTGTTGTCCGGCTGCCAGATTCAAGGACAGTTTGCGGATGACCGGGATCGGTTGCTCGCTGGGGTAAGCAAACTCCAGCTCATCGGCGCGCAAGCTGCCGGCAATTTTTTCGGGCACCACGTAACGGCGTGAACCATCGCGGTCGCGTGGGCGTTTCATGAGGGCGTCCAGTGTGTCCAGTGAACTGCGCGCTTGCTGGTACCGTGCGGCCAGCGCCATCACGCTGCCCAATGGCGAAATGGCACGACCCGCCAAAATGACCGAAGCGATCAGGCCACCCAGTGTGAGGGTGTTGTCACCAATCAGATAAACGCCATAAACCA
>NZ_JBIKHV010000148.1:0-4049 GCF_044361985.1 Limnohabitans sp.
CAGGCGGCCACGAGCGTGGCAGCGAGGTTTTTATACATGGTAGTCCTCTACATGGCCCCGAAGATTGAACAAAACAAAGCCCGCCGGGGCGGCGGGCTTCGAATGTGATTTTACATGGCCGCTTTATCCGGATCAGTCAGCCGCCTCATCTAAAGCTCAGAGCAAATCATGAGAACAGGACGGCGTGTGAAAAAAACCTCAGACTCGCACTTGCTGGTCCAACGCTTTACTCCAATGCAGAACCTCCACGCTCTGGCGCAGTCCACAAGTCCAAAAGGGGTCGGTCTGCATCAGTTGATGAACACGGTCCTTGGACTCGGCCTCCACGATCCACAAACCACCTTTGGGCACCTGCCCTAACTGCTCACGCAAGCTACCCGCCACACGCACTTGCTCTTGATGTGCTGCCACCCAATCCATGTGGGCCTGCAAATGCGTGGCACGCAAAGCGCCTTGGTCGGGACGGTCAGTGAACAAAACGGCAAACAACATGTTCAATCCTCCATGATTCAAACCCTGGGCATACACCCAGTTCTCAAGGCATGAGCCCAATCCGGTCGTGCACGCTTGTCGGCCAAAATCGCCATGGATTCATGGTCATACGCCACGCTGATCAACTCACAATGCCATTCCCCACCCGATTTTTCGACCACCGCATAACGCGCATCGGGGCTGCCGTTCTCTATGCGATGGAACTTGGACAAAGGGTAAGGGTGATCGTCATCGTAAGCAGGCAAACCGACGCTACCCGGGTTGACGATGAGCAGCTTGGATCTCAAACGAACCGCCCTGGGAACGTGACTGTGACCGCAGGCCAGTAAGGTGATGCTTTCCGGTATGAGCCCCGCCAAACGCGCTTCAATTTCTGTCACGTTCGCCAATCGGGCAGACTCGCTTTCGGGTGTTTCCAACAAGTATTCGATATCGCTGCGAGGACTGCTGTGACACAGTGCCACATCATGGCCCAATCGTTCAGGCCAAATTTTTGCGTTGTGCAGCCGAGGGTCCGCTGGGTCAGCGTGCAACGCCAACCAATTTTTAACAAACGGATTCAATTGACCCGATGTGTATGCATCCGACAAATTTTGACGCTCGATGGGTAAGCGCAACACCTGCCGTTCATGGTTACCTGCGACATGCAGCCATGGCAAATTCTTAAGTCGGTCTGCAGTTTCAAGTGGCAGCAATGGGCCGCTCAAGCTGTCACCCAAATTCACCACACACTGAATTTTCCGGTGGCTCATGTCGGCAATCACTGCGTCCAAAGCAGCCAAATTGCCATGAATATCTGAAACAAAGGCCAAACGCATCACGGTTCTCCGAGGTGTTTTTTTAACCCTGCCCAACAAGCAAGCGCCGACCTGCTTGAGTCAGTCTGTATTTTTGGAGTCGGCTGTTGGGTTTGCTCGGAATTGTCATTTCAATCAACTGACGGGAAACCGCTGCTTGTTGGTAATGAATTCGGAAATGCTTTGTATTTCGCAAGCCCAAAGCGACCATGATTTCGGCGCGCGTCATCTCGCCATCGATGGCCGCTAGCATCCTGAAAATTTCAGGGGTGACTTGGGGGGTGACTTGGGGGGTGACTTGGGGGGTGACTTGGGGGGTGACTTGGGCTTGGACTTGTTCGCTCTGCCCCTGCCCCGCCCTGAGCACCATCAAATATGCGGGGTCAAATGGGAACTCCATCCACATGTCAAAGGGTTGATAACGCAGCACGGGCTTGGGCGTGCCCGCCGCCGCGCATGCCGCAAAAATGCGCTCCACCCCACGGCCCCAAGCCTCGATCTCACCCGCCCTGAAAAAGGCATTTGCAATGGCCGGGTTATAAGGGCTGGACGAATGTGCGCCCAGCAGTGTGTCCAAGGTCCAGCCTTCGGTCAAGACCGCAGGGTTCCAGATGCGCAAGCGGTTTTCGTAAACCCGTATCTGGACCGGCGCGGTCACTGCATAGTCGCGGTGCACCAGCGCATTCAGCAGTGCCTCGCGCAGCGCGGCGCGCGGCACTGGAAAGGTCTCTACCCGCACAATGCCGTCGTAAGAAATGACCGCCTTCAGGTATTTGGTCAGCAGCAGGTCCAGCGAGTTCTTAACTTGGTGGAACAAATCGCCTTCGACCTCGTCGTGGTAAAGCAACTCGGTCTCTGACTCAAAATAACCCACCTTCACAAAAGCTCCCATCACAAAACGTTGGGGGTCTGCGGCAAACAACAAGGCTGTAGCGCGTTGGTAATACGCCCCCTCTTTCAGGCGCAGCTTGTCAAGCAAGTTGACATCGCTCTCGGCCATTGTCTCTGCATCCAGCCGCCCGCTGCGCAGGGCCAGCTTGCGAAACCGCGCCATGGCTGGTGCCGACACATCGGCCAAGCTGAACTGGGGCAGCGGCACACCGTCCCAAGTGCGGCCATGGCGCCCCAACAGAAAGCGGTCCAGGGCCGCGCCTTTGAGCTCTTGCAGCGTGCTGCCGCTGCGCATGTAGTAGTGGCCACGGTAGCTGATCGGGTTGGAATAGGCCTGAACCACCAACTCGATGTAGGGCAAATCACCTTCGGCATGCAGGTTAACGTCCACCACGATGCCCAACAAATCGCGCACCTTGTTTGGCAAGTCTTCCAGTAGCTTGGCCGAACCGGACAAGCCCACCACTTGCCCCTTGTCATTCACCCCAAGCAGCAAGCGGCCGCCTTGTGCATTGGCAAATCCACAAACCCAGCGCAGATAGTCATCGCGCCAGGTTTCTTTCCATTCTGTGTGCTGGGATTCTTGCTTGAGCATCTCGCCATTTTGACAGGCAAAAACTCAATCTTGCTCCGCAAACCCCAGGAAACACGCTTTCAGCTCGTGCATCCAGCGGTGCTTGTCTGCCTCGGGTGCAAAGCTCGCCTCGATGCTGTTGGCGGCCAATTTGTAGGCTTGTTGCGCGTTCAAATGCAAAGCCGCAAAAGTCTGCAGGTAGTTGTCGTTCAGGTAGCCGCCAAAGTAGGCGGGGTCGTCCGAGTTGATCGTCACGCACAGGCCAGCCTCCAGCATCTGGCCCAGGTTGTGATCGGCCAGGCTGTTGAACACACACAACTTGAGGTTGGACAGCGGGCAGACGGTGAGTGGCGTCTGCTCATCGGCCAGCCGCTTCATGAGGGCTGCATCGTGGATGGCTTGCACGCCGTGGTCGATGCGTTCCACTTTCAAAACATCGAGGGCACTCCAGATGTAGGCGGGTGGTCCCTCCTCGCCCGCATGGGCGACGACATGCAAACCCAGCTCACGGGCACGCGCAAAAACGCGGGCAAACTTCTCTGGCGGGTGACCCACTTCGCTGGAATCAAGACCCACGCCAATGAAGTGATCGCGCCAAGGCATGGCTTCTTCCAGCGTGGCCAAGGCATCTTCTTCAGACAGGTGGCGCAAAAAACACAAGATCAAATCAGCGCTGATGTTCAGCTGCGTTTGCGCATCGCGACAAGCGCGGCGCAGGCCTTCGATCACGCTGGCCATGGGCACACCCCGAGTCGTGTGGGTTTGTGGGTCAAAAAACAGCTCGGCCCGCACCACATGGTCGGCCTTTGCTTTCAAAAAATACGCCCACGCCATGTCGTAAAAATCTTGCTCATGAAGCAGCACGCTGGCGCCGGCGTAGTAAAGGTCCAGAAAGCTTTGCAAGTCGGTGAATGCATAGGCATTGCGCAGCGCCTGCACGTCGGCATAAGGCAAGCTCACGCCGTTGCGCTGGGCCAGGGAAAAGATCAATTCGGGCTCAAGCGAGCCTTCGATGTGGATGTGCAACTCGGCCTTGGGCATGACGCACAACAACTCGGATAAGCGTTCCGGGGGCACAGCATGGACTTTGAACATGTTCATTCTTTAAAAAAATAGGCGCAGATGGTGGCTTCATCCAGTTGCGCAAAAAGGGCGTTGTGCCGATCTGTCAAAGGCCCATGGCCTGGCATCACTTGGCCTTCAGGTCCATAACCCATGGCCTTGAACTTCCATTGGCCGTTGATCCACTTGAAGTTGCCCACGTGCAGCCCATTGCCATCGTGCAGGGCGTAGGA
>NZ_JBIKHV010000149.1:0-4044 GCF_044361985.1 Limnohabitans sp.
ATTCGCCGCAGTGCCATGTGCACGTCGTCCAGGGTTTGCGGCTCGGCCTGTGGGTCTTTCAGCAGGTTGAGCGAGCCATTCGCATAGCTGGCAATCGCCGCCAGGGGTTGGTTCAGTTCGTGGCTCAGCAGGGACGCCATCTCGCCGACCGTCGTCAGGCGGGCTGTGGCCTGCAGCCGCTCCTGGCTGGCGCGAGAAAGCTCTTCGATGCGGCGTTGCTCGCTGATGTCGATCACCGCACCCATCCAGCCGGTCTGTTCGCCCCGCACACTGATCAAAGGGGCTTCAATGATCAGTACTGGAAACCGCGTGCCGTCTTGCCGCATGAAGACCGATTCAAACCCTTCTCGGGGCGGTGCGTTGCCTGCCATGCGGATGGCTTGGCGTTGCTGGTACTCATCCACCATTTCTGGTGGCCAATACGGCATGGGGGCGTTTTGGCCAAGCAGGGCCTCGGCTTCCCAGCCCACCATTTGGCAAAACGCGGGGTTCACATACGTGATGCGGCCTTGTAAATCGCGCGCTCTCAAACCAGTGACCAGAGAGTCTTCCATGGCCTTGCGAAAAGCCAGCGCATCGGCCAGGTCGCGTTCTGCCTTGAGGCGCCGCCGTGCATCTTTGGTCAGCAGCACCATCACCGTGACCAGCGCAATTGACATTCCTGTAACCAAGGCGGTGAGGACGTTGGGAAACAAGTCGGGCTCTCCCCGCCGGCCGTCCATGCGCAACAGCAAGGTGCTGCCCGGCAGGTCCACCAGCTGTTGTGAAGTGAAGACCCGACGCTCGCGGCGCTGGGTGCCCGCGATGGCCAACCGTGTGCCGTCAGGCTCGACAAAAGACAATTCATTTTGGCGACCAAATGTGCTGCCCAGCCGCTCAGTCAGCAGCTCCTGCAGGCTGTAAGTCACGACCGTGTAACCGACGAATTCGCCAGCCTGTGTCATCGGCAGGCACAGCTCCATCACCTCCGAGCCCAGGCCGTCGGGCTGAGGTAAAAAATAAGTGCTTGAATAGGCGGCCCCGTTGACCCGTCTGGCCCGTTGACAGGCTTGGGCGGCTTCGTTCAAGACCTCGGTGCGTGGGACGCGCTCAAAAGCGGAGGTGCGCAAAGGGGAGTCGACAAAAGCTTGCTGCCGCCATTCTTTGTCGCGCCACTCCAGGCGCAACCAGTCCCGGTTGTTGCGCAGCAAGGCCTGTGCTTCTGATGACCAGTTCGAGACCGAAAAATGGCCTGACTGTAAAGCTTGCAAGGCTTGCACCCGTCTGGACAGGCTGCTGCGCAAATCACTCACGGCATTGGCGGTGTCGCGTTCCAGTTCAGCTTGCACCTGGCTGGCTTCGTAGCGGCCAGCCAGCCAGACCAGCGTAGCCAGCACGGCGATCACCAAGGCAATCAAAGCGGTCCAAAGAGAGCGTCGCCCGGAACCCCAAGGCAAAAATTCATCGAGCTTTGCACGTGCACGGGGCAGGTGTTCTTGCCATGCTGCCGTGATGCGGAAGGGCCCAAGCTTTCTCATTGTTTCAAGGCTTGGCGATGCCCGCAGGAGAGGTGTTGATCTCGTCGCTGCTGCTGTTGATTTTTGTGACCCGGGGTTCAGCCCAACTGCCGTCAATCAGGAACTCCTGGGTGTTGGCTTTGACCAAAGGATTTTGTAAAAAGAGCTGCGCCAGAAATGCCGTCAAACCCACCAAGGGGTTGACCGCAATGCCAGCCACCAAAGAGGCTGTTCCTGCGTCGAGTGCGGGCAAAATCACCACGCGAAGCTTCTGGGTTTCGTGGGCAATATCGGCTGAGCCATCCAGTTGAACCAGGGCATTGACGCCCTTGATTTGAAGGTTTCGTGTGTTGGCGATGCCTTGCGTGATGGCGACATCACCGCGCACCGAGTCAAAGACAAAACCTTCGTAAAACACATCCCGAAAGTCCAGCAGCAAGCGGCGCGGCAAGGCCTGCAAACTCAGCACCCCCAACAACTTGGCCGCACCCGCATCGGCCTTGAGAAATTGGCCGCGACCCATTTTTACCCCGAACTGACCGGTCATGCTGGGGTAGTGCAAAGCCAATGGCGACCCCCGCCAGCTGACGGTGCCTTCGAGTTGACCAGAGCCCCCACGCAAGGCATCGGGTGTGCCCAGGCGCGTCAGCAAGGCGCCAGCATCGGTGACATCCAGCTTGAAGTTGATTTCTGTTTTGCGCTGGTTGCCGCCGTCGGTTGCTGTCAGCCACCTTCCGGTGCTGCGCAGTGTGGCTTCGGGCAGGGTGATGTTGAACTTGTTCAGTTGCCACTCGGGTGAGGTTTTCAGGCGTGTCTTTTGTTGTTCGGTATTGACGGCTTCGATGTCAATGCGGCCGAGTTTTTTGCCGCGCAATTCCAGTTGCTCCACCACGATGTCCAGTGCGGGCAGGTTGGCGGGCGGCGCTTCAAGCAGGCCCTCCACATCGGCTGCGCTGGAAGGGGGCAGGTTGAGGCGGGAAAGCCGGGCATACAGATGGCCCAACTGTTCTTTGGCCGGCAAGCGATAGACCACATGCCCACTCAATTCGCGGGCATCCACATTGACCCGCCAGCTTTGCCCTTCACGCACGCCACCGGCCACCACCTGGTTCAAAGTGCGCCCATCGGCCGTGATGGTGCTGGCTTGCAGGCCGATGCGTGTGGGCAAATAGGTGGACAAAACGGCCAGGTCAGGGGCGGGCATGTTGCTGCCGGAGAGCAGGTTGGCGGGCAAAAGGGCTTGCCACTCGTCCAATGACAACGCGTCCAGTGCGATGGACGCCGACACACCTGTGGCGGGCAAAACAGGCGCTTGCCTGCTGGGCAAGCCCAAGCTCAGGCTGCCACGCAGCACAAGGGGCTCAGGGCCGGACAAATCGCGCACATAGTTGGCGGACGCCATGTTGCCCCATTCCAGTTGCAGCTGATCGCTCAATAGGCCACCGGTATTTTGCACGCGGCTCCTGAAGGTCAGGGGTGTGCTGGTTTCTGCAGACTTGCCAAGGGGGGCTGGCAACTTCAGCGTCAAGCCCTCCAGTTGGCTTTGCACCGACAGCTCGGGCAGGCCATGTCGCCAACCCAGTTGGGCACTGTAAGTGGTGGCGCCACTGGCATGTTGTGCCCATTCATTCAGGGGCGCCAACTCTTTGGCCATGCGAAGTGCTTCGGCAGTGAGCTGGCCTTGAGCGCGCAGCTTTAAGCCGCTTTCGATGGCCGCAGCACTGGGTGAGGCCTGCATGCCGCCTTCTATGCGAACCAACCCACCCAGCAGGCGGCCTTGGGTGCCATTGAGTGTGAAACCGGACTCGGTGAACTGGACCGTTCCCTGCAGTTTTTCCAGCAGGGGGGCAGATGGGGCCATGCGCACATCGTTGCCAGCCAACACCACCGAGCCTTGTAATTTGGGGCTTTGAGGGGCGAGCAGGGGCAGGGCCAATTTAAAACGGGTTTGTAGCGAGCCTGTGGCTTGGGTTTCGCGCAAAGCGCCGGACAGCAGCGCATCGAGTGGTGACTTTTGCACCAGCGTCAGCATCTGGGCTGCCGGGCCCTTGATTTCGGCAGACACATTCAACAGCGGCGCATGGGCCATGTCGGCGATTTCAGCCTGGCCCGCCGTGAGGTTCAGACCCGTGCGTGCATCCATGGCGCGCGCAGAGGCATCGCTCAGCTTCATGCCCAAGCGGTCAAAGACCAGCCGACCTGTCAGAGCGTGCAGGCGGGGCCATGGCAGGCTTTTGGGGGGCAGCAGGGCCTGCGGTAAATAATCGAGCTCGAGGTCGCGAACTTGGCCGGCAAACCGAAGTTCACCGTCTTTGGGATTGTTAAAAGGCCAGCGCGCCAAATCGCCCTTGATCTTGACTTGCACATCTGAATAGACCCCTTTGACCACCGCATCACGTACATATTGGCGCGCGCTCGCAGGCAGCGCCAGAGGCAGGTAACGGTAGGCGCGCGACGCATCGATTTGCTTGATCTGACCTTGCAGATCCAGCACGCCCGGGCCACTGCCGTTCGCGGAGGGATGCCACTGGCCCTGCCATTCACCCTG
>NZ_JBIKHV010000014.1:0-50196 GCF_044361985.1 Limnohabitans sp.
GAGAGTTTGAAGATCAAAAAACCGACACAAGACGCCCAGATGACCCTCTTGTAGTGGCAAATTTCGAGCTGGCCCTATATGAATCAAGGACTTACGTCATTTTGTGTCGAACTCGGGGGCCCGCTCCAAAGTGGTTGAGGAGGCCAAAGCCCATGGCCTCGAGCTCAAGCAAACCTACGCCAAAGAAGGCCAGCTGCTGGGCTACAAGGCTGGGCGCTACGCTCATGCCCGGCAGTTCAAGCGCATGCGCAAAGTCATCAAACGCCAGCGCACCATCGTTGGACGCTTGCAGCGCGAGGTGGCTCGCAAGATGACAGCACTCGGTCAAGCTGTGCAAGAAACCCTAGGCCAGACCTTGGACAAAGCCAAACGTCTGGTCGCGCAGACGGCCAGCCGCAAAGCGGTGGACAACCGTGCAAAGCTTTACAGCTGGCACGCGCCTGAGGTCGAGTGCATCAGCAAGGGCAAGAGCCGCAATCCTTACGAGTTCGGCGTGAAGGTCGGTTTAGCCATGACGCTCAAAGGCAACCTGATCGTGGGCGCCAGGAGCTTTCCCGGCAACCCGTATGACGGTCACACGATGCACGAGCAGATCGAGCAAAGCGCCATCCTGATGCAAGGCTTGGGCGTCAAGCCCGAGGTGGTGTATGCCGATCTGGGCTACCGGGGTGTGGACAAGGACAACCCGGACATCCAGATCAAACACCGGGGCAAGGACAAGCGGCTGACCGATGAAGAACGCAGACTGCTCAAACGACGCCAAGCGATCGAGCCGATCATCGGGCACCTCAAAGCTGATCACCGCATGGACCGCTGCCACCTCAAAGGCTCAGAAGGCGATGCACTGCACGCGGTGCTGTGCGCGGCGGGCTACAACATCCGCTGGCTGCTGCGGATGATCGTCAAAAAAGGCTTGGGCCTTTTGTTGTGCCTGTTGCAGATGGGCAGTTTGACGGGCTTGTTGGAGAAATTGGCCGAAATCATCGGCCGTAACCGGCTGCAAAACTCAGATCAGCGCTGGGTGCTGGCTTGAAATGAATTTTGCAGGGACGACTATTTATTTGGGCATAGTGGACTGCTTCATGCCTGCTGCGCTGGAAGGTGCGGGAGGGAAGTCGCAAGGGGCTGTGTGTCAGGTTTGGGCTGCACATTCAGTCCTGCGTGCACCTACAGCGCTTGGCCTGAAACCCATGGCGCAAGCCGCTTGCAACGATTTCAACTAACAGATGTATCGACACGGACCGGGTGTATCAACCGGGTAGCTTCACCCACACACAAACCGCTTTGCAACAACAACCTTCCATCTCGTGATGCAATACTTGAAAAACTTGAGCAGGCCCTAGACCTTTTGCGGTCTATCGCTAAACTGAACTGATCTCCGTCTAGTGTGTGCCAATTCGGCCAGCAGCTCGCGTCGCCAGAGGCCGTAACCACTCTTGGTTAGAACAACGCTCTGCTTCATCGACCTCACCTCCACGCAACGCGCATGCCCATGGTGTGAGCGTACAGCGAAGAATAGCGATAAGCAGCGCATAAAAATGTGCTGGAACAACCGCGTCATGGTTAAGACCGTTTGATTTCGGCCGCTTCTGTCAAGCCCCTGAAAAGGGAAAGCTTTTGTTAGGCACAAGGATATCGGTCGAGCCAAACTTTTCGATCAGCGCGACAAATACCCGAGGACTTCCTGAATCCAAACAAAAAATCCGTCGCGTAAGCTCGTGAAAACTCTAAGTGCTGAGCAATACCCCACTCAGCTGGCGCTGTGAAAAAACTTCAAAAGTTTCAAGGCTTCTTCGTTGGACTGCTGAAATGTCGCTGGATTGAAAGTGCTGTCGCCAAGGCGAGCATGCCCTGGGAGGTCTGACAGCGTCGCATCGTCAATATTTTTAAAACCCATGGCCCACTCGCTGAACATACGGTTTTCAATATTCCCTTCACTGAGCGTCAGCACTGTGTGGTGACGTTTGTCGAGTCTGATCTTGTCATACACGGAACGCACTTCGGCTTTATCACCCTCCAACATCTGGATGAAGTGACCGCTTTTCCCTTCGCTCGAATACCGGTAAATCAACAGGCCCGATAGAGACTTCGAAGTATTCCATGCTCGGCTTTTTTGCAGCAACTGCTCAAGTTCGGGGGTAAGCATGGGTTTTGTGGATTGGCTAACATAAATCATGTAATACATTTTTGTCCTTGGGTTTTAGGTCTTGAAAGCCATCAACACTTCGTCCTGCATCTACTTGGCATCACCAAACAACATGCTGTTGTTGTCTTTGCATAACAGTAGATTATCCACGCCCGTGTACCCATTGCGCTTCATCACGATGCTGGTGCGCGACTTTCGCACTTCGAGCACCAGCATGCCGGTGCTCGGAATGGTCGTGTCGTATTGCGCCGCCGGACTCACGATGTTGTTGGCACCAATGACGATCGCTACATCGGTGCCAGGGAAATCGTCGATAGGTCCATCCATCTCGAGCACGATGGGCAGAGTGCAAAACTAAGCAAGAGGGTCAGCGAGCACCTCCGCGAGCTGCACACGCCTGCCTTCACGGGCTGAGATTATCCCTGCGCGAATCACACCGAGCGAACGAGTTGCATAGTCGCCACCTGTTTCAGGAGTTCCTTGGCCTCGCACTGCCGCCGCGAACTCGTCGAGTTCGTCTACGAAAGTATCGTTTTTCGTGAAAGGCACTGCCTCTGCCTTTTCGGTTCCCCGTTTGATGAAGCGAAGGCCGCCATGCAGGTCGTAATAAGCGCTGGCTTCCTTGCCATAAATATTCATTACATAATTTTCAGTGGCCGATGCGTAACTCGCGTTGACTGTCGAAAGCGCCCCGTTCTCATGCTGCAACAACAGCGTCGCCACATCGGGGTTGTCACCTGGCAGCACCAGTTGGGCCGCTTGTCCACTGACCGCCATGATCGGGCCCATCAGGTACTCCAGTACGTCGACATAGTGCACACCAATTTGAAGCATCACGCCGCCCGGCATGCCGGCTGCCTGGTAGCGCCAAGAATTAAGATCAATTTTGCCGAGTCGATCGCGGCTGATGTTTGCCTCTGCGTTGACCAGTTTGCCAAACACCCCGGCGTCGATCTGCTTCTTGATCCAGCGGAACTGGCTTTCTCTCCGGCGCTGGTAGCCCAGCGCCAGCACGACGCCTGCCTTGCGACAGGCTTCGGTAATCGCGCGCCCCTCCGCTAGGGTGTTGGCAATCGGCTTGTCAAGAAACACATGCTTGCCCGCTTCAGCGGCTTGTCGCGTGGTTTCCAAGTGCACGTTGTTGGGTGTGGTGTTGATGATGGCGTCGATAGACGGGTCGGCCAGGATGGCTTCGTAACTGCTCGCCGCAGCACAGCCATACTTTTCGGCAAAGGCTGCGCGCTTTTCTTCCGAACGCGTGTAGCAGGAGCGAATGACAAACTTGTCCGATCTCTTCATGGCATCGGCCAGAACATCGGACCACCAGCCCATGCCGAGGCAGGCAACATTGATAGGTGCAAATGACATCAGTTTTTCTCCAGTTGAGTAAGTGAATTTCAAATTTGTAACAGGCGAGGTGCTTATCGACCAAATAGCTGGTTAAGCGAACTCGGTAAGAAGGTTGCTTTAGCCCCGCAGGGCAGCCAACACCTCATCGAGCATTTTCTTGGCGTCGCCAAACAGCATGCGGTTGTTGTCCTTGTAAAACAGCGGGTTGTCCACGCCCGCATAACCACTGGCCATGGAACGCTTCATCACGATGCTGGTGCGGGCTTTCCAGACTTCAAGCACCGGCATGCCGGCGATCGGGCTGGTCGGGTCGTCTTGCGCGGCCGGGTTCACGATGTCATTGGCACCAATGACGATGGCGACATCGGTGTCGGGGAAGTCGTCGTTGAGTTCGTCCATCTCGTACACGATGTCATAGGGCACCTTGGCCTCGGCCAACAAAACGTTCATGTGGCCCGGCATCCGTCCGGCCACCGGGTGGATGCCAAAGCGAACGTTCACACCTTTTTCGCGCAGGTATTTGGTGATTTCAAACACCGTGTGCTGCGCCTGTGCCACAGCCATACCGTAACCGGGCACCACGATCACATTTTTGGCGTCGCGCAGCAACTCGGCGGTCTCAACGGCCAAGATGGGACTGACCTCACCGACCGGCTCTGCCGAAGCATCACCAGCCGCTTTGGGCGCAGCAGCGGTGGTGCCAAAGCCACCTGCAATCACGCTGATGAAGCTGCGGTTCATGGCGTTGCACATGATGTAGGACAAGATCGCGCCGCTGGAGCCGACCAGCGCACCGATCACGATGAGCAAATCGTTCGAAAGCATGAAGCCCGTGGCCGCAGCCGCCCAGCCCGAATAGCTGTTCAGCATGGACACCACCACCGGCATGTCCGCGCCACCAATGGCCATGACCATGTGGATACCGAACAGCAAAGCGATGGCGGTCATGATGAACAAGGGCAGCATGCCGTCTTGCACCGTGTGGGCGTTCATGAACTCTCGGCCAAAGTAAATCACCGCGATCAAGCCCACCAGGTTGAGCCAATGGCGGCCAGGCAGCAACAAGGGGCTGCCCCCAATACGGCCAGACAACTTGCCAAACGCGGCCACCGAACCGGAGAAGGTCACCGCGCCAATGAAGATGCCAATGTAGATTTCGCCCGCATGGATGGCATGCGCCGCACTGTCCAGGTTTTTGGACGCTTCGGGGTCCACATAGGTGGCATAGCCCACCAACACTGCCGCCATGCCCACCATGCTGTGCATCAGCGCGACCAGCTCGGGCATTTGCGTCATCTGCACTTTGCGCGCAGCGTACAAACCAATGACCGCGCCCACCAGCATGGCGCCGACGATCAAGGGAATGCCTTCAGCGGTCACTTGGGGGCCGAACACCGTGGCCAACACGGCCAAGCTCATGCCAACCATGCCGTAGAGGTTGCCGCGCCGTGCGGTTTCCTGGTTGGACAAACCGCCCAGACTGAGGATAAAGAGAATGGTCGCGCCGATGTAGGCGACCGTGGCCAAACTTGAGGTCATAACTGTCTCATTTCTTAATCGGTTGGGGACCGCGCTGAAGGTCTGTCCCCAAAATCATCTTTCGGTTGGGGACAGAGCTAAAGATCCGTCCCCAAAATCATCTTTCGGTTGGGGACAGAGCTAAAGATCTGCCCCCAAAATCATTACTTTCGGAACATGGCCAGCATGCGCTGGGTGACTGCAAAACCGCCAAACATGTTGATGGCCGTCAGCACCAGCGCCAATGCAGCCAAGATGCCAATCAGGGTGTTGGGCCGACTGGCCGCGTTGGCCATGGGCGAGATCTGCACCAGCGCACCGATGGCGATGATGGAACTGATCGCGTTGGTCACGCTCATGAGTGGGGTGTGCAGTGCGGGCTTGACGTTCCAAACCACCATGTAGCCCACAAAACAGGCCAACACAAACACCGTCAGGTGCGACAAGAACGCAGCAGGTGCGTAAGCCCCCACCAGCGCCAGCAGCACAGCGGCCACCGCGGCCACGATGAGCAACTGGCCCACGGGCATGGGGCCCGAAGGCTCGCCGTGGCCATGGCCTTTTTTCGCAGCCACAGCGGCAGCCGGCTTGGGTGCAGGCTTGGGCGCCACCACCAGCGGCGGCGCAGGCCAGGTGATTTCGCCGTCCTTGATGACCGTCAGGCCCCGAATGGCATCGTCTTGCATGTTGACGTCAATCACGCCGTCCTTGGTCTTGCACAGCTCTTCGGTCAGGCGGAACAAGTTGGTGCTGTACAGCGTGGACGACTGACGCGCCATGCGTGAGACCAAGTCGGTGTAGCCGACGATGGTCACGCCATGCTTGACCACCGACTTGCCCGGCTCGGTCAGTTCGCAGTTACCGCCTTGCTCAGCGGCCATGTCAATGATCACGCTGCCGGGCTTCATACTTTTCACCATCTCTGCGGTGATCAGCTTGGGTGCGGGTTTGCCAGGAATCAGCGCGGTGGTGATGATGATGTCCACCTCGCGGGCTTGGCTGGCATACATCTCGCGCTGTGCCGCCTGAAAACCTTCGCTCATGACTTTGGCGTAACCGCCACCGCCCGAGCCTTCTTCTTCATAGTCGACCTTGACGAATTCGCCGCCCAACGAGACCACCTGGTCAGCCACTTCGGCACGGGTATCGTTGGCGCGCACAATGGCGCCCAGGCTCGCGGCCGCGCCAATGGCGGCCAAGCCAGCCACGCCGGCACCGGCGATGAACACTTTGGCTGGAGGCACCTTGCCTGCAGCCGTGATCTGGCCATTGAAGAAGCGGCCAAACGCATTGGCCGCCTCCACCACAGCGCGGTAACCGCTGACGCCGGCCATTGAAGTCAATGCATCCATCTTCTGGGCACGGCTGAGCGTGCGCGGCAAGGCGTCGATCGACAGCGCCGTGACCTTATTGGCCGCCAGCTGCTGCATCAAATCGGGGTTTTGGGCGGGCCATAAAAAGCCGATCAGCGTCTGCCCTGGGTGCATCAAGGCCACTTCTTCAGGCGAAGGGGCGCGCACTTTGAAGACGATGTCGCTGCTGCTCCACAGGTCAGCGGCACTGGTCGCAATGGATGCACCAGCTTCAACATACGCCTCGTCAGACAGGTCGGCAAGTACCCCCGCGCCCTGCTCCACCACCACGTCAAAACCAAGTTTGACCAGTTTAGTCACCACATCGGGCACGGTAGCCACCCGTTTTTCACCGGGGAATATCTCTCGCGGCACACCAATGCGCTGAGGCTTGGGGGCGCTATCGCCTGTTTGCATGAATGTCTCCTAACTCAATTTACAAAAAAATTACCTTCGTAACACCAACTCATTTTTCGCCAAGATAAACGTCATGGGTCACGTCAAATTTGATGGGCATCAAGGTGAAATTGTCAGTACCAATCTAGTTCATGGATCCAAATTAAGCGCTGGGTTTATCCCTCAATAGGGGGATGAATATTTAAATCGAAAATTGAATACTTCACGAAGAAAATATAAATTTGCAACTTTAAAAACTACCAAGCCCAGTGTTTGCAATGAAATCAGAGTTGCGATCTATAAAGAGGCCAATCGCCTATGTAATGCTTCAACAACTTGTTTTCATTTTCTTGCTCTGCGAATACACTGCGAGCCACATCGTGAAATGACAAAATACCGATCAGTTCACGTTTGTCGAGAACAGGTATGTAACGCTGGTGATGGCTGATCATGAGCGCGCGAAGGTCATTCAAGTCCATATCTGCCGTGGTGCAAATCGGCGCCGAATTCATGACATCCCGCACCTTGAGCTCAGCCACTGGTGGTGTCGGTCCAGAACGCAGTTCCTTTTGACGTTGCGCCAAAACAAGAATAACTTCACGAAATGTCAGGAGTCCAACCACTGCGTTGTTGTCTATAACAACCAAGGACCCCAGGTCTTCGTCAGCCATGGTAATGATGCATTCCGAAAGCAATGTGTCGGAATTCACGGTCAATGGGTTTCGATCTTTCGATTTAATAATATCGATTACTTTCATGGCTATCTCCTTTGGTAGCGCTCAATCACGAATGTTGTCCAGTGCTCAGTTTGTGTGCCCTGAAGTTACCGCCCAACGGGGTATGGCATTTCAAATCGGTGGAGGGACTGCCCGCAGAAAATCAAAATCACACCCCTCATCGGCCTGCAGTACATGGTCTTGGTAAAGCTTGGAGTAGCCGCGCTGCGCCAATGCGGGCCGAGGCGGCAGATCGGCCCGTCGACGCGCCAGTTCAGCTTCATCGACCAACAGGTCAACGCGGCGCTCCTTGACAGATAGGCGGATACGATCGCCAGTGCGCACCAGCGCCAACGGCCCGCCCGCAGAGGCCTCGGGCGTGACATGCAAAACGATGGTGCCAAACGCCGTACCACTCATCCGCGCATCAGAAATGCGAACCATGTCCTTCACACCGGCGATTGCCAATTTTTTGGGAATCGGCAAATAACCCGCCTCAGGCATGCCACTTCCACTGGTGGGGCCAGCATTTTGTAGCACCATGATGTCATCCGCTTGGATGTCAAGTTCCGGATCGTCCACGCGCTCAGACAAGTCTTGCAGCGAAGTGAAGACCACTGCACGGGCCTCTTTTTCGAACAAACTTTTGTCGGCAGCAGAACGCTTCAAGATAGCGCCGCCCGGCGCAAGAGAACCAAAAAGCGCCACCAAGCCACCCACGGGCTCAATCGGATTAGACGCCTTGCGCACCACACGATGGTCGGCCCATTCACCTTCCTCGGCAGCCAAGCGTTCACCTAAGGTTTCGCCAGTGACCGAGAGCGTGTCCAGATGCAGCAGTGGCTTCAATTCGCGCAGCAATGCGCCCATCCCTCCAGCTGCATAGAAGTCTTCCATGTAGTTGTCACCAGTCGGCTTCAAATCAACCAGTACAGGCGTGGTGTCACTCAGTTGATTGAGCACGTCCAAGGAGACCGGGATGTTCAGCCGACCGGCCACGGCCGTGAGGTGGATGATGGCGTTGGTGCTGCCGCCCAGCGCGAGCAACACGCGCAGCGCGTTGTGCACCGACTTCGGTGTGATGATTTGGCTGGGCCGAATGGGGTTGTGGATCAACCGCACTGCATGTTCTCCGCTCGCCTCGGCAGCGCGCAAGCGGTCAGCGTGGACGGCTGGAATGGCGGCTGTACCCGGCAGCGACATGCCCAGGGCCTCGGCGATGCAGGCCATGGTGCTGGCCGTGCCCATCACGGCGCAGGTGCCTGCTGTGGTGGCCAGGCGCCCTTCCACAATATCGATCGTCTTGCGTTCAATCTTGCCTGCACGGTAACTGCCCCAAAAGCGGCGGCAATCGGTGCAGGCACCCAAACGCTCACCCTCGTGCCTGCCGGTCATCATGGGGCCAGTGACCAGTTGAATCGCGGGCACGTTGGCCGCAGCAGCGCCCATCAGTTGCGCGGGCACAGTTTTGTCACAACCACCGATCAAGACCACCGAATCCATGGGCTGTGCTCGCACCATTTCTTCGACGTCCATGCTCATCAGGTTGCGAAACATCAGGCTGGTCGGGTTGAGGAACACCTCACCCAGCGAGATGGTCGGAAACTCGATCGGCAAGCCGCCCGCAGCCAGCACGCCACGTTTGACGGCCTCCACCAACTCAGGCATGGCACGGTGGCAATTGTTGAAGCCCGACCCACTTGAAGCTATGCCCACCACCGGACGCTCCAACAGCGCCGTGGAATACCCCATCGACTTGATGAAGCTGCGGCGCAAATAAAGCGCAAAGGCGCGATCGCCATAATTGGTAAGGCCTCGTGCAATACCGTGCTCTGGAATATCTGCCATGAAAACTCCTGGTGAAAACCGCTTCTCAAACAGTCCATGAAACGGGGGGTGAATGGGGAAAACGCCCGTTATCCTATAACCGTGTCTTGATGTATTTGGCTTCCAAATAATCGCGGATACCCAGCGAGCCACCTTCACGTCCCATGCCGCTGTCTTTGGTGCCGCCAAAAGGCATCTCTGCGCTGGCAATGGCCAGTTCATTGACGCCCACCATGCCGGCCTCGATCGCCTCGCTGGCCAAGGTGGCGGTTTTCAGTGAACGGGTGAACAAGTACGAGGCCAAACCATATGGTGTGGCGTTGGCCAGAGCGATGGCTTCGTCAAAGCTGGCAAAGGATGCGATCGGTGCCACCGGGGCGAATGGCTCATCTTGCATGATGCGTGCGCTCTGCGGTACATCGGCCAATACCGTGGGGGCCAAATAGTATCCTTTGGTGCCCAAACCTTGTGGGCGCTCGCCACCCGCAACCAAGCGTGCGCCGCTGTCCAGTGCGTTGGCAATCAGCGCCTGAGCGTGCACCAGACCTCGCCGATTGGCCATGGGTCCAACATCTGACTCGGCCATCAACCCAGGCCCGACCTTCAAAGATCGCGCAACTTCTGCAAAGCGCTGGACAAAAAGGTCGTACCCGCTCTCGTGCACAAAAAAGCGCGAAGGCGAGGCACAGACTTGGCCGCAATTGCGGTATTTAAAGCGCGCACATTGCTCGGCCGCCGCCTCGATGTCAGCGTCTTCGAACACCAGCACGGGGGCGTGACCACCGAGCTCCATCGATACCCGCTTGATGCCCTCTGCGGCCAGATGAAGCATTTTTCGACCGACGGCAGAAGATCCCGTCAAGGTGATCTTGGCCACCTTTGGCGAACCCACCAAGACCTCAGAAATGAAGCCTGAATCGCCTGTGACCAGATTGACCGTGCCAGCTGGCAAGCCCGCATCGTGGAGCGCTTGGACCAACGCCATGCAACACCCTGCCGCCTCGCTGGCGGGCTTGACCACCACGGTGCAGCCTGCGCCCAAAGCTGCTGCGATTTTTCGTGCAGGCAACAAAGCCGGAAAGTTCCAAGCGGAGAAAGCGGCTACCACGCCCACAGGCTCAAACCGAACCTGCATGCGCACTTCGGGCACACGTGCCTGGAAGGTCTGCCCATAAATACGTTGCGTCTCGCCTGCATACCAGTCAAATTGGTCGGCCGCATCGTTGAGCTCACCACGGGCTTGGGCCAGCGGCTTGCCTGTCTCGGTCGACATCAGGCGCGCCATGTCGTCTGCGCGTTCGCGGATCAGCGCCGCAGTTCGGTGCAGCAGGCTCGAACGCTCCCAAGGCGATGTGTGCCGCCAAGTCCCAAATGCGGCATGGGCGGCGTCCACTGCGGCGTCCAAGTCGGCGCGCGCAGCCACAGGAATATGACCTATGACCTCTTCGTTGGTCGGGTCGATGACCTCTCGCACCTCGCCACCGGTGGCGCTTCGCCATTGGCCTTGGATGAATAAACCGTATTGACTGTACAAACCAAAGTCTTCGCGCTTCATGGGGAATTCCTCTAAAAAATGTATCAAATCAAAGTGGCCAGGTAGCGGCGCTGCACATCGTCACACCAATTGCCAACGTTCCAAGAGCCATAAGCACCCAGCCCGCCCTCGGGGCGCTCACCGGCGTAGACAGGCACATGGATCAGGGCAAGTCCGGCATGACGGTGGGCAGTTTGAAGCGCTTGCTGCAAGCTGGCAGCGTCTTCGCCGCCCCACACCGCCAACACGCCCTTCACGCTGGAGGCCATCTGAACGTAGTCCACCGCCACGCTATCGTTGGTGCGAAAGTCTTGGCCATATTGCGCGTGCTGCAAGCTGGAAATGGCGGCCATTCGCCGGTTGTCAAACACCACGATGGTTCCCCGTGCGCCATGCTGCACCGCGCTGATCAGGGCCTGCGGGTTCATCATGAAGGAGCCGTCGCCTGTAAAGGCGATCGGGTACTGCTGGGTGCTGGCCATGCCTGCTGCGGTGACTGCGCAGGTGGCGAAACCCATGTAAGAAGCGCCCGTCTCGGTGTAAGTCTGACCAGGTGCGTCGTCCTCGACAGTTTGAAAGCCATTGGCCTGCACATCGCCTGCATCAAAGAACTTGATTGCCTGCACCTCTCGGGCGAAGTCGCAGACGATTTTGATCGCTGCCGGTTGTGTCAGCACCGGGCGCTGCCAGACTTCGTCAAACAAAGGCGGTGTGGTCTGGCGCTCACGCAAGAAAGCTTTCCACGCTACTTTGCTGATGTTGCAACTGTCTAACCATGCTGCGCGGGCCTTGCTCTGTTCATCGGGCACACCCTCCAGAGCAGCCACCAACTGTGCCACCACAGAACCGATGTCACCCTGCAGCGCCAGTGTGCGGTTGTAATGCGCCAAGTCGGCCAGATCACCATTGATGTTGATCACCTGCTCGACCAACGGGTAGCCAACGCCCGAGCAATCGCTTTGACACACGGCACGCGTGCCAATGGCCAAGAGCAGCGTGGCATGGGCCATGGCATGGTTGCCACTGATGGAGCCTTTGCTGCCGCCCACATGCATGTATTGAGGGTGTGCGTCCGGCAAGACACCAGTAGAGCCCGGTGACACCACCACGGCTGCGCCGCAAAGCTCTGCCAGTTCGCGCAACGACTCGGCAAAGGCGCGGCCACCACCGCCGACCTTAATGACGATGCGAGGGTGACTGCGCAGCGCTTGCGCCGCTTGCTTGAGAAGGTCCACATCGGCCACGGCTGTGCGCGGTGCTTGCAGCGCTTCGGGCAAGGCTTCCAACTGCAAGTCATGAATGACCTGCGGCTGGGTATTGATGGGCAGCAGCAAGTAAAACGGTCCGGCCTTCACCGGGTGGTGCACGCACTGTGTGCCGCGACGCAAAGCATCGCGCAAGGCCTCTGGTGTGTGCAACACATACGACTGACCCATAAGAGCTGTCATTTGTCCATACAGCTGCTGCTGGGGCTTGGGGATCTGCTGCATGTTGTAGCCTTCACCCCAGGTCGTCTCGTCTCCATAAATATGATACAGGCCCACGCCATTGCAGGCGGCAGCCAATGAACCAGACATGGCCTGCAAAGCGCCTGGGCCAATCGACGTGACCACCGCGCAAGGCTCGCGCCATGCCCAAGCCAAAGCCGTTCCTGCATGCGCCATTTCAACTTCGTTTCGAAAGTTAAACACTTGCGTCACACCGGCTTCCGTGTATACGCGAAGCACCTCACCCAGGTCGGTTGAGCCGTGGCCGAAAATCGCTAAATACTTGCGCACGCCCTGCTTGAGCAGGCCCAACACCAAGGCTTCAGACAGAGTGAGGTTCAGTTGCTTGGGCAACGCGCCAGTGGCCAGCGCTTGCTGCAATCCACCGCAACGAGCGATGACTTTAGCCCGGGCTTCTTCGCCCCGGGTTCCCAGCGACATTACAGCGGACAGTTCAACACTTGGGTTCATTGATCGTCTTTCATTAATTCAATTTGAGACCGGCTTGGGCCATCAAGCGCGCGAGCATGACATCGTCTTTGGCAATGAGAGGGCCAAACTCAACCGCTGGCATGAAGGCGGGAACAAATCCCATCTTCTCTCCCTGGGCTTTGAATTCAGATGTCGCAATCGATTCTTCCAAAGCCCTCTCAAGGCGCGAAACCACAGTGGCTGGCGTACCCTTGGGTGAGGCAATGCCACGCCACATTTCGCCGTTGTAAGCCATACCAACTTCGGCCGCAGTCGGGACATTGGGGAAGGCGGGCTCGCGGGTCGATGCGAGCACACCGACAATGCGCAGGCTGCCTGCACGGACATGTGCCGTCAAAACAGATGGCACTGACACCAGCGCATCAATCTGGCCTCCCAATAAGCTGGGAACCACTTGAGAAGCGCCAAAAGGCACATGCAGCACATCGCTCTTTTGTCCATTGAAAAAGGCCACTGAGGAGATGTGCGTATGGCTGCCGATGCCCGAGTTGCCAACTGACACTAAGCCGGGGCGTTTTTTTACATCTGCCACCATCGACTGCAGGTCTTTCCAAGGTGCACTGGCCCTCACGGCGATGACCGGGTTTTCCACCGTGACGCGTGCAATGGCGTCAAAAGCTCGGTAGTCAAAAGGCGTCAAACCCAAGTGATACACCGTGCTGATAGAGGTGGAATTGAACACCAGTGTGTACCCGTCAGCCGGTTTTTGCTGCACATACTTGTAGCCAATGGAGCCGCCGCCGCCGGGCTTGTTGACCACGATAATCGGCTGGCCAAGCCGCTTGGCCATTTGTTCAGACAAAGAACGCGCAGTGACATCGGCCGCTGATCCCGCCGGAAAAAGAACAACCAACTCCACAGGCTTGGTCGGAAAACTTTGCGCAAAAACCGAATGGCTTGCGACGCTGCTGGCGACTGTGGCCATGCCAACGATGAGATTTCGACGGGAAATGAATTGACTTGTATGCTTCATTTTTGTCTCCGATAGGATAAATAACCGTGGCTTATCCTCGCCACTCTGATTTACAGCGAACCGATGAAAATGTTCAAGCGACTTTTCAGACGATTGTTGCGTCCACATCCACTTGCAGCACGGCGGCATGAGCAGCCGTACGCTTGGCCACCAATGCCTCCATGACGCGCTCGGGTGTGGCCGGTATGCGCGTCATGCGCACACCAACAGCGTCATGAATGGCATTGATGATGGCCGCTGCCGTGGGTGTGATCGCTGGCTCGCCGATGCCCTTGACCCCCAACGGTGTTTTCGGATCTGGCTCGGTCAAGAGCACCGAGGTCACATGCGGAATGTCCAACGCGGTGGGCAGGATGTACTTTGCAAAACCCGGCGTGGTGGTGACGCCATTGTGTTGGACGTATTCCTCCATCAAGGCATGGCCCATGCCCATGATCACCGAGCCTTCAATTTGACCCTCTACCTGCTGCGGGTTGATCACACGCCCCACATCGTGCGCAGCCCAAACACCAAGGACCTGCACCTCCCCAGTGTCGTCATCGACCTCGACCTCGGCCACCTGTGCGCCAAAGACATAGCTTTGCCAGGGTGTCGCTTCACCCGTGTCGGGCTGCAAGGCCGTGTGGGCTGAGGTGAACAGGCCGCTACCGACGATAACAATGCCCTTTTCTTTCTTCAATACGTGCACCGCGTGCTCCATGCTCATGCGCTTGCTCGCCGATCCTTCGACCCACACTTGGCCCGAAAAGGCATGCACACTTTCAGCACTAACGCCCCAGTAAGAGCCCATTGCAACGCGGAATCGACCAAAAGCCTCTCGGCATCCCAGGGCCACAGCATTTCCAATCATGTAGGTCATGCGCGTGGCACCGGCGTGGGCCGCTTCGGGCACTCTCGCAGTGTCGTTGTCGCCCAGCACGATATCCTCAGGCCGAACACCCATTTCTTGGGCTGCGATTTGGCACAAACCGGTCAGTACCCCTTCGCCGATCTCGGTCACACCGGTGGCGATCTTGACGGTCCCACCATCGTCCAACTCAACCCAAACCGCAGCACGGTCCATCGCTGCCGTGCGCGCAATCCCATACCAACCACAAGCTACGCCTCTGCCTCTGTGTTTCATGCCATGTCTCCTGAGTTACCCAGAATTTGGGCCGAATGCACACCCGCCTGGGCCTGGCCCTTCGGGGTGATGGGTTGGGTTCGTCCACCAATCAGGTAAGAGTGGCGAGAACCTTCGAAATTAAAGTCCTGACGCTTTGGCTGGCCTTGGCCTTCTCGATAAGGCACACCAGGCTCCCAGCCAGCGGCTTTAATGGCTGCGTCCAAACATTCGACAGCCAGCACACGGTCTAGTTTTTGGCGCGTGTGCGTGGTGGCACCGTCGCGCATCAAATTGATCCGCCGCAGGGCCACTGGATCCATGCCCAGCCGCTGAGCGCACAAGTCCAAATGGCACTCGGTGGCAAATTCAGATTGAAAAGCGCCAAAGGCCCGAAACGCACCACTGGGCGTGTTGTTGGTGTAAACACCGATCGAGTCCACCCAAACATTGGGAATTTCATAGGGCCCTGGGCCCAGAATGGCCGACTTGTTCATCACGCCGGGGGTTGACAAAGCATAGGCCCCACCATCGCTGACCATTACCATCTTGGTGGCTACGATGCGACCGTCGTTTTTCAGTCCCATCGTGTAACGGATGTTGAACGGGTGACGCTTGGCGCTAACCTTGATGCTTTCTTCACGAGTAAAGACATAGCGCACAGGCCGCCGTGTTTTGATTGCAGCCAAGGCCAAAATGCCTTGATAAATCATATCTTCCTTGCCGCCAAAGCCACCACCCACCGTGCTCATGATCATGCGCACTTTGTTGATGGGCCTACCCAAAATGCGGGCCAACATGTGGCGGTGGTGGGTGATATTTTGGCTGGGCGACTGCACCGTCACGCAACCGTCTGCTTCCACATAGGCCAAGCCCGCCTCGGGCTCGAGGTAAGCGTGCTCGATGGCTGGCGTGTCATAGGTCTGCTCGACAATTACATCGGCACTGGCCAGTGCGGCGTCCACATCACCCTTGCGGATGCGCGTGTGCTTACAGATGTTGTTGGCTGCAAAAGCGTGCAATTGCACCGCCCCGTCTTGCATCGCATCCTGCGGGTGGAACAAACTGGGCAGCTCTTCGTATTCAACATGGATGGCGGCTACGGCAGCGCGCGCAATGTCAAGCGTCTGCGCCGCCACAGCGACAACGGCTTCGCCCACGTAACGCACCACGCCACGGGCCAAAGTCGGCTGGTCTTCAATGAACACACCAAAGTTGTCAACGCCGGGAACGTCGTCGCAAGTCAGCACACACTCCACGCCAGGAATCGCGCTCGCTGCTTGGCTGTCGATGCGCACAATGCGTGCATGTGGGTGAGGACTTCGCAAAACCTGCATGTGCAGCATGTTGGGCATGAACATGTCAGCCGCATATTTGATAGCACCCGTGACTTTGGCAGGGGAATCGAGGCGTCGTGTGCGCTGCCCGATGAAGGTGTCCGTTGCAAGGTCTTCATCCAGCGCGCTGTTCGGCGTTATGCCGCTTTGCACATCGCGTGCAAGTTCGACCGCATCCAGGATTTTTTGGTAACCGGTGCAGCGGCAAATATTGCCGCCCAGCCCTTCTTTGATCTCGTCACGGTTGGCACCGGGATTGCGGCGCAAAGTGGCGGTCGCAGCCATCACCATGCCAGGGATGCAATAGCCGCACTGGCTGGCACCGCATTTGTTAAAGGCCTGTTGCAGCAAGGACATGCCGGAATCTCGGTCCATATCATCAATGGTCTCTACCGAGCAGCCATCAATTTTTTGTACGGGCGAGAGGCAACTTTTAATGAGTTTGCCGTCCACGAACACCGAGCAAGTGCCGCACTCACCGGCGCCACAACCTTCCTTGTTACCAGTCAGTTTGAGTTCTTCGCGCACAAAGTCTATAACGCGGTAGTGGTTAGGCACTGTGCGCTGCACCCGTCTGCCGTTCACGGTCGCATTAATTTGGACAGAGGGGTGGCAGCCTTGCGCCAAAGTCCCGCCCAAGAGCAGTGTGTCAGACATATGGAGTTTCCTTAGGTAGTCGGTGCAAATCAAGCCCGGCATGTGCAAGTGCGGTCGCCAAAGAACGTTCTACAAAGTTGCTCAACACCTCGCGCCGATAGCTTTGGCGGCTGCGCGAGCGGACCCTGTCGGCCACCTTGGCAGAGGCATCACGCAACGAAGCCGGAGTGGGTTTGAAACCTGTCAAAAGATCTTCAATATCACTCAGCCGTTCAGGCACAGGTCCTACCGCACCAATCGCAATGCGCAGATCGTCGATGCGCTGGTGGGCATCCAGCCGAACCAAAGTGGCCAGGCAAACGGTGGAAATGGCCAACGAACGGCGATGGCCCACTTTCTCAAAAGACACCCCATGGTCGGGCAGGGCGTCGAACTCGATCCGCAGCAAGATTTCTCCGGGCTGCAAAACAGTGCGGCTGGGGCCGAGGATGAACTCAGACAAGGGCACGGAACGCTCAATGAGCCGGCCCGCCTCGCGTCGCACCAAGGTGACGTGGGTGTTCAACGCCAGCAGCGCAGGCTGGGTGTCACCCGCCGGCGATGCGTTGACCAAGTTGCCGCCAACCGTGGCTTGTTCACGTATTTGATCATCGGCAAACCACAGTGCGCAGTCGCCCAGCAATGGCGCTTGTTGCTGCAGCAGCGGGTGGTGCTGCATCGCTGCGATTGGCGTAGTTGCACCCATGCGGATACGACCACCCGTTTGCGTCACGCCACTTAGCGAAGCAATCCGGCTGAGATCGACGATTGCAGGCAAATGCACGTCACCCGCACGGCCCTCTCGGGCCCATGGAAGCAGGTCGGTAGCACCAGCCAACAAGCGCGCAGCAGGTATGCTGTGCAGCATATCGAAAGCCTCGTCAAGCGACTTTGGCGTCAGGTATTGATCAAATGTCAGCACGGTCGGCCTCGCTTCAGCAACCTTCGGGATGGCCGATTTTCACCACCACCTTGATAGCGTCGCCAATGCGCTCTCTCGCATGGCGCAAAGCTTCGGGCACTTCTTCCAGCGGAAAAGTGTGGGTGTGGATCAGCTTGGCATCGAACCGTTTTTGCGCCATCAAGGCGGCAGCTCGGTGTGTCGCACTCTTGCCTTCACCACGGATGCCGAACATATAAATGTTGTTGCGCACCAATGCAGCGACGTCTACCGGTACTGCCTCGCCTGGAAATGCGGCGAGGCAAATGCGGCCACCTCGGCGCAGCATGGCCGCCGCGTCGTTCACCGCATTGGGTGCACCTGAGCACTCCAGCACGTAATGCGCACCACCCTTGGTGTACTCACGCACTTTTGCAACGGCGTCTTCTTTGGTCACATTGATGGTGTAGTCGGCACCCAGCTTTTTGCCCATCTCCAGGCGGTTGTCACGTGTGCCGGTCAAGATGACTTCGCTGGCTCCAAGCGCCTTGGCCACGCCCACCCCCATAAGACCGATAGGTCCTGGTCCCATGATGACGACCGATTGACCCGCCACAAGGCCGCCGATGACATCCAGGCCATACATCGCTGTTCCGGCAGTAACGATCAGCGTGGCCTCCTCGTCGCTCATGTCTTCTGGCACGTGGGCCAGTGTGTTGATGTTGTTGATGGCGTACTGCGTGAAGCCTCCGTCGGTTGTGAAGCCGTTGGCGCGGTGGCCCTTGTTGACGTCACCGTAGTTCTTGCCGTAGTTCAGGCATGAGGTGTACATGCCTTCTCTGCATCGCTCGCAACGTCCGCAGCCAGCGTGCACTTCAACCGTGACGCGGTCACCCACTTTGTACTCGTCAACGCCTTGGCCCAGCTTGACCACTGTACCCATGTATTCGTGGCCGGGGGTGAAGTTTTTGTTGAAAGGCAGACCGCCTTGAATTTGTGCCGGTGGCCCCTTGTGGATGATCTCCAAGTCGGTCGCGCACACGGCGATGGCGTCAATTCGTACCAGCACTTCCGCCGCACCAGGTGTTGGCACTGGCTTATCGACAAAGGTAAGTTGATCGGGATCGCCAAGCACCCAGGCTTTCATTGTTTCGGGAATTTTGTAGCTACGCTGACCCAAGAAGGCTGCGTCTGTGTTTGTATTCATGGTGTCTCCAGAGGTTGATGGTTAGGGGTTGTGATCGAACAGTTCGTGCGCTTTATGGTCCTAGCTCACTATCTCGATGGGGTCTATTGAACGCACACTTGCAGGTTCTCGCAAGGGGTAGATGAGCAGTTCTTGGACAAGTGCAAGTTAATCTTTGAATTGTCCAAACACTTGCTTTGCGGTATGGGGTTTTGGTCGCTGCACCTTTAAATGCCCTCCACCTAACGAGCTGACTTGACCGCCTCTCGCTGGCGTGAGCATCATGGTTTCGGTTTAATTTTTTTACGCTCCACCAACAAACCCTAGGCCTGTCGCCAGCATCCCGCTGCGTCTTTTTTGTAGCAGGTCTTAGAGCGTATTGAGTCACCATAAAACCCCAAGGTTTGGCCGTCTTGAATAAGGTCTCGCCAAATGGCTTTCTAAGGGTTTACGAGGTGATTGTTCAAGCTTTTTTAAAGAAATTTTTACTAAAGAATGGCTGTATTGATCAAGGTAGTCAGCGCATAATTTAAAAAGATTTTCGGATTGCACTCGCCATGAACCACAACGCCCATATTGACCCGGTACTTGACTCTGTCGAAGTCAGTGGGTGCGCGTCTGATTCAATCCACACCTACTCCATGATCGAGCGGTCTGACCGTTTGGACTTTGACATTCGTGACCAATCGGTGCGCCCACCAGTCACCCAACCGCACCGGCATGAATATTTTCAGATCTTTGCCAACCAAGCGGGGGCAGCGCCACACTTGCTGGGTGGCCGCCGCTGTGAATCGATTCCGCGATCCTTAATTTTTGTCTTGCCCTACCGCGTCCACTTGGCCATGGTAGAGCCTGGTAGCCGCTACCAATTGATCAATTTTTCCAGCAATTTTCTGAGGCCCGACTTTACGTTGACACCACTGGAAATGGAGGAAGCATCGATCGCGCATTACCCCGAACTCACGCCTTTCATTTACCAAGGTTGGTTTGACTTTGTTTTCGATCCTGTTGAATTCGCTTACATCGAAACTTTGCTACAACGTTTGCAAAAAGCCCACAATCACCGAACGCTTGGCACACTGGAGCGGGCACGGGGGGCGATACTTGAGCTGATTGGCATGACCACGGAAAGGTTTGCAACTGAACTGCAGTCGCTGGCAGAACAACGCATTTACCTGCAAGGCCACACGGATGCATTGCGGCGAATTTTCAAGTTCATCGATGAGAGCCTGCACCAGGACATCGGCTTGGCCGAGGTCGCAGAGGCTGCTTTCCTTTCACCCAATTATTTGTCGCAATTGCTTAAAAAGCACACTGGACAAGCCTTTGTCGACTGGTTGACGGGTCGCCGTATGGAACGGGCGCGGGACCTTTTGGCACACACGTCAGACCGAGTCAGCACCATTGCCCACCGGGTTGGGTTTTCCGATGAAGCTTATTTCACTCGGCGCTTCAACAAACGCTTTGGCGTAGCGCCGACAGCCTATCGCCGATCGCTGCGCGAAGCGACCTGAGCGGCACCTCGCCGATGGGGGCACGTGCCGATTGATCACGGCCGAGATGCGAATCAAAAAGATGGCCGACTTGGATAATCCTGCGAAATACTTGCACGTCACAAAGTTTTGACGTGTCCTAGCTTGCGTCATCGAAGTGTTCAAAGTTTAAATACCCTTTGGCGCAAGTGGTCGATTCCTTTTCGGGTCATCAGTTGCTGTGCGCCAATTTTTATACCAACAAGCAGGAGACATGATGATCGCAAAAATGACTTCCGTGCTGCGTATCCGCAGCCTTCAGCTCGCAGCCATGGCTGCATTGGCCCTCTCACCCTGGGGCTCAACACTGGCCTCTGACTACCCGAAACAGGCGGTGGAGATGACCGTGCTTTTTGGTGGCTCCAGCGCCACCATTGCACAAGTCTTGGCCGACGGCATGTCCAAGCAATTGAAAGTACCCGTTGCGGCAGTCAGCCGCACTGGCGGCGGCGGCGCCGCGGGCTACGCGTTCGTCAAGGCCTCACCACCCAACGGCTACAACATCGTCTGGAACTCCAACTCCATCAACACCACGTTTCACGGCGGCAACATCCCCTTCGACTACCGCAGCTTCGACCCGGTGGCCCAGGTAGGAATGGAGGTGCCTGCACTGGCCGTACGCAGTGATTCGGGTTGGAAAACCCTTGCGGACGTGGCTGCTGCTGGCAAAAAACAAAAACTCAAAGTGGGCATTTCTGGGCGTGGGGCTTTCACGCACCTGGCCTCTGCAGCGCTGTTCAAAAAGATGGGCATTGAGGTGATTTTCGTACCTTATGGCACTGGAAGTGCGCCAGTGGAGTTACTCGGTGGTCGAGTGGATGCGGCACTGCAGTGGCCTTCGCAGTTCACGGCGATGGCCGACAAAATTCACATCGTTGCAGTGACTTCGGATAAGCGCGTACCACTGGTGCCCCATGTGCCCACGGCCAAAGAGCAAGGCTTTGATGTCAGCATGGTGATGTGGCGAGGCATCGCGGTGCCAGCTGGCACGCCCAAAGACGTCATAGCACGTCTGCAAAGTGCGGTACAAGCCACAGTGACCAGTGCGGAGTTCAAAGCACAAAGCGTCAAACTCGGCTTTGAGCCCGAGTACCTGCCAGCTGTTGACTTTGGCAAACTGGTGGCCAGCGACGACGCAGAGTACGCCAAATTGATGCTTGAGCTCGGTCTGAAAAAATAAAAGGTTGTTTATGCGTTCGCATCGCTTTTTGGGGCCGCTGCTGAGCGTGTTCTCTGTGGGTTGGCTTTGGCTGACTTTTCAATACATCCCCTCCTCCAACACCCCGGGAGAGCCCGGTCCCCAGGCTTTTCCCATTGTGCTCGGCTGCGCGTTGTTGCTTTTGGGGCTGTCGATCACCGTGTCAGATTTTGCGCGCAAGAAAGCGGCTGCACCCACTAAAACCGATGCCCAATCCGACGTCAACCCTGAGCCCAAAAAGCATGAGCTGCGCATCGTACTGGGCACTTTCGGACTGCTGATGTTGTATGCCTTTCTCATGGAGAAAACCGGGTTTTTGGTGTCTACCCCGATTGTGCTGGCGTTGACCCTAGGCGGTTTGCTGCGCATCCGCCGTTGGGCTTTCATTGCCAAGATGTCGGTCGGTACCACCTTGGTGTGCTGGCTCGTCTTCGTTGTGCTGCTGCGCGTGCCGTTACCGGGCGGTTCGTGGTGGTGGTTTTTTCAATAAAGGGAGCGGTCAATGGACGCGATAACAACTGGACTTCAGATGGCGCTGACCTGGCAAGCACTGCTGGCGGTGGCTGTCGGTAGCGTGGTGGGCGTAGTCTTCGGCGCCATCCCTGGGCTGACTTTCTCAATGGCCTTGGCGCTGCTGCTGCCCTTCACTTTCGGCATGGCGGCCACACCGGCGATTGCATTGCTGATGGGCATTTACATCGGCGGCATGACGGGCGGGTCTGTTTCGGCCATCCTGATCGGTATCCCAGGTACACCTTCGGCGGCAGCCACTGTCTTCGATGGCTACCCCATGGCCATGAAAGGTCAGGCCAGCGTGGCACTGGGGGGGGCCGTGATTGCCTCGGTTTTTGGGGGCATGTTCAGTTTGCTGGTGATGATGCTGTTGCTTGAGCAACTGGCCGGACTGGCCATCAAATTTGGCCCAGTTGAGATTTTTGCCTTGGTGCTGTTTGGCTTGTCCACGATCTGCGGCCTAGGTGAGCGCTCCATGGCCCGTGGTTTGGTTGCGGGTGTGCTGGGCCTGATGTTGGTAATCATCGGACTGGACCCGATCGACGGCGTCGCCCGACTGACCTTCGGCACCGTAGAACTGCAACAAGGGGTGAATTTGCTGGTGGGCATGATCGGTCTTTTCGCCGTTCCCCAAGTGATCTCAACCTTTATCGACTATGGTCGGGTCGAGGCGAAATCGGTGGGCACCGATGTGCGTGCGAGCCTGCCCACCTGGAAGCAATTGAAACAACGCTTCGGCTTGATGGTGCGTTGCAGCGCCATTGGCACTGCGATCGGTGCCATTCCCGGCACTGGCGGTCCGATCGCGGCTTTTTTAGCCTACGACCATGCCAAACGTTTTGACGCAAAACCCGAGGCTTACGGACAGGGCGAGCTGTCTGGGGTGTTGGCACCCGAGAGTGCCAACAACGCGGTCACGGGCGGCACCATGATACCGCTGCTGAGCCTGGGTATCCCCGGCGACCCGGCCACGGCGGTCATCTTGGGCGGCATGATCTTGCATGGTCTGGCCCCCGGGCCTGCTTTGTTTCAAACAGACCTGCCCGCCATCTACGCCATTTACATTGCCATTATCATTTCTTACATCGTCACGCTCGTGGTTCAGATCTGGGGTATCCGGTGGTTCGTGAAAGTGATGAGCGTTCCCGCACACCTCATGGCGGTGGTGATCATCGTGATGTGCGTGTTGGGCTCTTACGCCATCCGCAATTCCATGTTCGACGTGTATCTGATGGCCGTCATGGGCCTGATCGGTTACTTGCTACAGCGTTTGCGCATACCGGTGGCGCCGGTGGTGCTCGGGCTGGTGCTGGGCAGCACCTTAGAAAACCAGTACCGCACCGCTTTGATATTGAGCGAAGGCAGTCATCAAGGCTTTCTGGACAGCAAGGTAGCTTTGGGCTTTTTCATCCTGACGGTGCTGATGATCGGTATGCAAATGTGGTCGTCACACAAGAAAAACCCAGCACCAGCGATCGGCTGAGTGTTTTGTTGAACGAATCCGAGCAAACGTCTCATCACTGCCTGGCAGGGCTGTGCCCAACCATCGAAACTCAAGCCCATCCAATGTTGGCCTTGGTAAAAAAGTAAGCGCCATGGACAGTTTAGATTTACAGGTTTTATCGCAGGCACGTGACTGGTTTAAGGAGGGTCATCGCGTTTGGCTGGTCACCGTCATAGAAACATGGGGGTCGGCACCGCGCCCGCCTGGTGCGTTGCTTTGTTTGCGCAGCGACGGCCTGGTCGTGGGGTCGGTTTCTGGTGGCTGCGTTGAAGACGATTTGATAGAACGCGTTCGCACCGGAGAGCGGGTCTCAAACCCATCGCTAATCACCTACGGTGTCAGCAAAGAAGAAGCCGCTCGCTTCGGCTTACCCTGCGGAGGCAACTTGCGCTTGGTACAAGAGCCTTTGCAGTGCGTGAAGTGGATCGATGAGATTTTGAGCCTGACATCAAGGCACCAACTGGTGGCACGCACGCTGGATCTAAACACAGGCGAAATCGTAATTGAAACCGCGGCAAGAGGGGAGCAATTTGAATTCAACGGCATCCGCTTGCGCGCGCTTTTCGGTCCCCGTTGGCGGCTTCTGATCGTTGGGGCCGGTCAGCTCTCGCGGGTACTGGCTCAAATGGCCTTGTCACTGGACTTTGAGGTCATTTGTTGCGACCCACGTGAAGAATATCACCTCACTTGGGATGTCAAAGGCACTGCGTTCAGCAAAGAAATGCCCGACGACCTTGTCTTGCGACTTGAGCTGGATCCACACAGTGCAGTCGTCGCATTGACACATGATCCTAAGCTGGACGATATGGTGCTGTTGGAAGCATTGAGATCGCCTGCTTTCTACGTCGGAGCACTCGGATCGCGAAACAATACCGCAGTACGTAAAGAGCGGCTTGCCATGTTTGACTTATCCAAGACGGAGATCGATCGCCTGCATGGCCCCATAGGACTGGACTTGGGCGGAAGGACACCGGCCGAAATTGCTGTGTCGATCGCAGCGGAGATTGTCGCTGTGAAAAATGGGGTACCGCTGATTCAGAAAAAGGAAGGCTCAATGCTGCCATTGAGTTCTGAGATTGCTCGCAACACCTTTTTAGATGTTCATTAACAAAGGATTCCGCATGAAACTCGCTGACTACAAAGCCACGCTGTCGTTTAGCAATGGCAGCCCTTCCATTGAACTTCCAGTTTATAAAGGCAACATCGGTCCAGACGTGATTGACATTCGCAAGCTGTACTCCAAAAGCGACATGTTCACCTACGACCCGGGTTTCCTGTCCACCGCCTCTTGTCAATCGGCCATCACCTTCATTGACGGTGACAAGGGTGAACTGCTGTACCGCGGCTACCCGATTGAACAACTGGCCGAAAAAGCCGACTTTTTAGACACCTGCTACCTTTTGCTGAACGGAGAATTGCCTGTAGGTCAGCAAAGCACTGACTTCCACAAGCTGGTCAATGAGCACACCATGGTCAATGAGCAGATGCAGTTTTTTCTGCGCGGCTTTCGACGCGACGCCCATCCAATGGCCGTTCTGACCGGTCTGGTGGGTGCCATGTCGGCCTTTTACCACGACAGCACAGACATCAACAACCCTGAACACCGGCACATCGCCGCTATTCGCCTGATCGCAAAAATGCCCACCCTGGTTGCCATGGCCTACAAGTACGGACTTGGCCAGCCCTATATGTACCCACGTAACAACCTCTCGTATGCAGGCAACTTTCTTCGCATGATGTTTGGTACGCCCTGTGAAGACTACAAAGTCAGCCCGGTACTCGAACGCGCTATGGATCGCATATTTATCCTGCATGCGGAACACGAGCAAAACGCATCCACCTCTACCGTTCGTTTATGCGGCTCGTCTGGTACCAACCCGTTTGCGGCTATCGCGGCAGGCGTTGCTTGCTTGTGGGGGCCTGCCCACGGTGGGGCCAACGAAGCCTGCCTGAAAATGCTCGAAGAAATACAAGCCAAGGGTGGTGTTGCTAAAGTTGGCGAGTTTATGAACCAGGTAAAAGACAAAAACTCAACCATCAAGCTCATGGGCTTTGGTCACCGTGTCTACAAAAACTATGACCCCCGCGCCAAGCTGATGCAAGAAACCTGCAATGAAGTGCTGGCCGAGTTGGGCTTGGAGAACGACCCTCTTTTTAAGTTGGCAAAAGAACTGGAAAAAATCGCCTTAGAGGACGACTATTTTGTCAGTCGCAAGCTCTACCCTAACGTGGATTTTTACTCGGGCATCGTGCAGCGCGCAATCGGCATACCCGTGAACCTGTTCACTGGCATCTTCGCCTTGGCTCGTACCGTCGGTTGGATCGCTCAATTGAACGAAATGATCAGTGACCCTGAATACAAAATTGGCCGCCCCCGTCAGCTTTTTACCGGCTCAACCCGCCGCGACGTTCAACGCTAAAGCGCACAAGTTATAGCAACGTTTGTTCCTCTTGTCTGACGATACGATTCCTTGAACATCGTTACTTCAAACGCTGAAACCCCCAACCAACCCGCATCCCCGTCGTCACCGCACACAAGCCCGCAAACCCATAAGCCAACACCGCAAAGTGTTCCGGCCAGATGCACATGGCGGCAAACACGGTGATGGTCTCGGTGGCTTCGGTGAGGCCGCCCAAGAAGTAAAAGCTTTTGCCCGGTAAGGCGGTGTCCGTCAGGCCGCGCTTTTCGGCCATCACGGCAAAGGCGAGAAAGCTGCTCCCGGTGCCGATGAAGCTGGCCAGCAGGGCTGCGGCGGGCAGCGCGTTGGTGGCGGGGTTGGCCACCGCAAAGGCCAGGGGGATGGCGGCATAAAACACGAAATCCAGCGCGATGTCCAAGAAGCCACCCGCGTCGGTGGGCTGGGTCAGGCGGGCCACGCTGCCGTCCAGGCCGTCGAGCAAGCGCGAGGCCAGCAGCAACGCCAAGCCCCACCACCACGCTTGCAGCGCAATGGCCACGGCGGCGGCCATGCCAATGGCAAAGCCCAACCAGGTCAGCGCGTCGGCCCTGACGCCTGCGCGCACCAAGCCGCGTGCGGCGAAGTGGAGCGCGGGGCGCAACAGGGTTTGGGCGTGGCGGTCAAACATGGCTTGGGGTTTCTTCGGTGGCGGCGCGCAAGTGCACCACGCGCAGCGGGTCGGCCACATCTTGTTCGTCGTGCGTGACCAGCACCACCGGGATACGCCGCTCGCGCACATGGGCAAACACCCAAGGCCGCAACTGCGCGCGCAAGGCGGCGTCGAGTTTGGAAAATGGCTCGTCCAGCAACAAGGCTTGTGGCTCGGCCAGCAGCGCCCGCATGAGTGCCACGCGGGCGCGTTGCCCGCCCGACAAGGTGGACGGATCGCGTGAGCCCAAACCGGCCAAGTCAGCCTCTTGCAGGGCTTGCTGCACACGCGCCTGGCGCTGTGCAAGTGGCAAGCTGCGAGGCACAGCAAACAGCAGGTTTTCGGCCACCGTCATGTGTGCAAACAGCAGCGCATCCTGAAACACCAGGCCCACTCCGCGCAGGTGCGTTGGCAACGGCGTGAGGTCGTGGCCATTCAGCAGCACGCGGCCTGCAAACTGCAAGGGCTGCAGGCCTTCGGACACACTGGCCAGCGTGCCTGCGATGGCGGCCAGCACCGAGCTTTTTCCGCAGCCGCTGGGGCCCATGAGCGTGAGGATCTCGCCCGCGGCCACTTGCAGGCGCAGGCTTTGCACCATCGCCTGTGTGGGGGTGCCCAAACGGTCAATATCCACCTGCAGTATCGGGTTCATGCCTGGTCTTTCATAGGCTTGATTTTCTCAAATTGGCGTGGCCTGCCCAGCCAGGCGGCCCAAGCAAAGACCAACACGGGCAAGAGCATTTGCAAAGCAGCATAGGCGCTCATGAGCGAGCGCTGCGCACCAGATGCGAGGGTGACGGCTTCGGTGGTGATGGTGGCAAAGCGGCCTGCGCCTACATAGAGTGTGGGCAGGTACTGCGCCACGCTGACGGCAAAGCCTACCGCCCAGGCCGAGGTGATAGCGCGTTTCAGCAATGGCCATTTGACGCGGGCCAAATAAGCCCAGCGGCCATGGCCCAGGCTGGCGACCAAGGCGCGTTGGCGCGGGTCCACCGCCCGGTAAGCGGGCTCCAAGGCCAGCAGCACATAAGGCAAGACCATGACCGAGTGCGCCAGCAACAAGCCCAGCCATTGCCCCTCCAGATGCCATTGCAGCGCGATGCTGTAAAGCCCCACTACCCACAACACCGATGGCAGCACCAGTGGCAGCAACCAGACCGGACGCAGCACTTGTTGCCAGCGGTGGCTGGCGGTTTCAAGCCAGGCGATTGACCAGATGAGGCACAGGCTGGCCGACGCGACGGCAAGGCCCAGCGTGGTCCAGACGGTGTTGGCACTGGCCATCACTTGTGCCCAGGCATCGCCTGTCCAAAGCGATGGCCACAATTTGGGGAATGGCCACACGCCCGACACACTGCCCACGGCCAGCGCAAACCAGACGGCAATATAGGCCAGGCCGATGGTGCCCCAAACCCAAGACATTCGGCGGCAGGGGTGCCTTGCTAAAAAATGCAAGGGGTTAGCCAAACCACCCTTTGGCTGCAGGGGCGGCCTACCACTCAGACCCGCCGCATGAAGGCCCTTGGCTGAATGTGGAAGCGAGCCACTGCTCGTGAATCTGCGCAAGACGACCGTCGCTTGCAAAACCGCGACAGCACAAGCTGCCAACAGCGCAACGCTGACAGTGAGCAAGCCCGCAGCCGCCACCCCCTGCGCCTGCATGGCCGCATCGGCATCGCCCAGCCACTGCCAGGCCAGCACCGCCAATGTGGGCGGCGATGCAGGGCCAATGATCAGCGCCATGTCCACCACCGTCAGGCCATAGGCCAAGACCGCCAGCAACGGCCAGCGCAAGCGCGGAGCCAGCTGCGGCCAGACCACTTGGGCGAAGGCTTGCGCGGGCGGATGGCCCAAAGTTTGAGCGAGTGCAGATTCAGCCTGCCAGCGGCGACGCAGGTCTTCGCGCTGCATTTGCGTGGCAGCGACCCACAGCAAAAAAGGCACCTCCTTGAGCCAGAGTGCCAGGATCAAACCCAGGCCCCACGGGTCTTGCGTGGTCAACCAAGGCGGCGGCGCGTCAAAGCCTGTGAGACCGGGCGATACCCAGCGCAATGCCCAACCGCTGGGCGAAAGCCACAGCACCAAGCCAATGGCCATGGCCGCATGCGGCGTGGCCAGCCAAGCGGGCACAAGGCTCAGCCAGCTGGCCAGCTTTTGGCGGATGAAGCCATTGGCCAGCAACCGTGCCACCGACCACCACACCAGGAGCGTCGAAACCAGCCCGGTCCACAGCGTCATGCTCCAAGCGCGCAAGGTTTGTGGGTCGGCCCACAGGGCCTGCCAGGCGGACGCGTCAAGGGCCTGCACCAGCGCGGCCCACAGCGCCCAGCCCATCGGCAGGCCAACAATCAGGCACAGCAACAAAGGTACCAACGGGCTCAAACGCCGTAGCGGCGAATCCACTCTTTTTCGAGCGCATCGACCCATGAGGCGTGGGGCTCGGGCAACACGGGTGCACTGTGGCTCAGTTGCCCAGGGCGCATGGTGCCCTGAAAGCGTGCACGCTCAGCGACAGGCAAGCGGGTCACATCCAGCACGGTGGGGTCGCCCCACACGTCGATGTCGGCTTTGCGCGCCTGCGCAGCGGGTGACAACAAAAAGTTGGCCACCACCTGCGCAGCGGCTTTGCTGGGCGCGTTGTACGGGATAGCAACAAAGTGGGTGTTACCGATGGTGCCTTTGGCAAACTGCCAGCTTTGCACGGTGGCGGGCAGGCGTTTGGCGGCGATCTCGTTGGCCGCTTCGTTGGGGTTGAAGGTGAGGGCCAGCAACAACTCACCGTCGGCCATCATCTGGCGCACCGCCGCCGAGTTTTGCGGAAACTGTTTGCCACCGCGCCACAAGTGCGGATGCAGTGCGTCCAGAAAACGCCACAGCGGGGCCACTTGCGCCTCTAGCGCAGTGGGCGTGACGGGCTGGGCCAGGGCTTTGGCATCGGTTGCGTGTTCGATCAGCGCCTGCTTGATGAAGGTGGTGCCATGAAAATTGGGCGGGCGTGGGTAGGTGATGCGCCCGGGCTGCATGCGGGCCAAGGCCAGTAGCTCGGCCATGCTTTGTGGTGGTTTGGGCAGGCGTTGGCTGTCGGCAAAAAATGTCAGCTGGGCCATGCCCCAGGGCGACTCCAGCCCTTCGGTGGGCACCGAAAAATCCACCAGCGTGGTGGGCTTACCAACTGTGTCTACCCACTGAAAATTCGGCAAAGCCAGAGCGAACGGCTTGGACAGCAGACCATCGCGCTTCATGGCAGCAAAGTTTTCGCCATTGATCCAGACCAGATCGACCGTACCTTGGGTGTCTTGGCGGCCCGCCTGTTTTTCAGCCCGCACGCGCTTGACCACATCGGCCGCATCCGTGATCTTGACGTGTTGCAGCTTGACACCAAAATCGCGCTGCAACTCGGCCGCTGCCCATTGCAGGTAAGCATTGATGCGCTCGCTGCCCGCCCAGGCGTTGAAGTAAACCGTCTGGCCACGGGCAGTGCGTTCGGTGTCAGCCCAGGCCACGGTGGATGCGGGGGCAACGGCCTGCGCGGCCCAGGGGGTCAAGGCGGCAGCACCTGCAAGGGTCAAGGTCTGGCGACGGTTGATCTGAAATGAAGAGCTCATGTTGAAAGAGACCGCCTGCGCGGCGCTGTTCACGGTTAAAAGCCAAAGGTATGCATTTTCGCAGCATGCCAATTCGCTGCATGACTCGGGCCATTGGGTCAAAAAAGCCTCAAAACAAGGTGGTCGCACGCAACCAGGCGTCTGGCAACAAGGGTACGACTTGGGCTTCGAGCCATTTGTCAGCGCCCGTAGCAATGGCCACGCCTGCCAGAAAAATCAGGCCACCAAACACCTTCTTGACCCGGTCTCCATGCGCCAGCACCTTCTCGCGCACCGACTGAAAGCCCTGGCGCGAGGCATAGGCCACCGCCACCAAGGGGATGGCTGCGCCCATGCCAAACAGCCCCAACACCATGCCGCCGCGAACGGCACCGCCTTCGCTGGCGACCAAGGTCAAGGCCGCAGCCAGCAAGGGGCCTGAGCAAGGGCTCCAGACCAAGCCCAACACAGCGCCCAACAGCAATGCCCCACCCAGCGTGTCGCCCTTCAGACGCGATGACGCGCCGTTAGCCCCACTGGCCAGCGGCATCATCCATTGGGTGAAGCGCTCGTTCAACACCGGCACCCACATCATGGCGCCCAGCGCCATCAACAGCACCGCACCGAACAAGCGCACATGCTCGCTGTCCAACCCCATGGCCGGACCTGCCGCACCCAGCACCACGCCGATGCCCGCAAACGACAAGGCCATGCCCACACCCATCGCCAAGGGCGCCCAGCGATTGCCCTGCGCAGCCCCGCCCAGCACCATGGGCAAGATGGGGAAGACGCAAGGCGACAAAGTGGTCAAGCTCCCGGCCAGCAAACTCAAACCCAGGTGACTAAAGGCCAAATCCATGACGTGCTCGCAAGTGGGTAGAGGGGAATGGCTTACTGAGCCGACAACAACGCCGACTTCAGCGCTTGCGGGTCGGTCACACCCCCCGAACGGTGCTTTTGTTCCTTGCCCTTGAAGACGATCAAGGTCGACTGCGAACGAATGCCCATCTCGCGCTTGAGTTGGCGCTCTTGGTCGTAGTCCACCACCAGCAAAGTGCCAGGCACCGAAGCGTCGCCTTGGAAGCTGTTGAACACTTTTTCTTGCACCAGGCAAGTGGGGCACCATTTGGCATGAAAGTGCAGGCTCACGGCTTCGCCCGCTTGCTGTTTTTGCGACAAAGCCTGGGCACTGTAGGCAGAAATATCCAGTGCGTTTGCTGTCCCTCCGAATGTCCATAAAGACAGTGCCAAGCCCCAAGCAGAAAAGGTGGTAATCGGGTGTTTCATGTGTCAAGTCCTTCAAAAATTGTTGTCAAGCGGTCAAACTGGGGCGATCCACCTTCGAACCAGTGCATCCAGCGACAAACGCCCAGGCCCCATGAACACCAGGGGCAGCAACATTGCGAGGTAGATCACGGGCAGCTTGAAGTTGCCATGGCCTTTGTCGGTCAGGGCATAGCCCTTGAGCAACTCGTCGAAGGTGGACCAGGATTCGGGCCAGTGCACGCTCAGCATGGCCACCACCGAGAGGGCCATCAGCGATGCCGAAAAGAACCGTGTGCCCAAACCGATGACCAAGGCGATGGCCCCAACGATTTCAAAGCCCGTGGCCAAGGCCCAGTTCAAATCCGCCGGGATCAGATTGAAAGGCCAGGGAAACTGACCCTGAATGTCTGCAAACCAGTTGTTGCCGTGCAGTTTTTCAAACCCAGCCTCGCCAAACTCCCAGGCCAGCAAGAGGCGCAAGCTGAGCAGCCCGATCCACAAACCGATCATGTCGAGTGCGGTGATGGCATGTCGGCCGATGTTGAAAGCGTTTTTCATGTCCGTGTTCCCAGTAAGACGCCTTGCTCGCGCAGGCTGATGAGGAGTTGTTGTCCAAAGCCTTGCAAAGCATCCGGATCGGGGTGGCCCATCTCGTGGGCGAGTTGCGCAAAGGTTTGCTGGCCTGTCAAACCGCTGTCCAGCAGGGTGATGACATGGGCCGTGACGGCGTTGATTTCGGTGAATTGCACCTCGTGATGAGCATCACGAAACACCACCAAAAAAGTGGCCTCGGGTTTGCGCACTTGCCAGTTTGGGCCCATTCGGTGCACCGGCCATTCGCTGACCACATCCACGCGTGCGGGGTTGAGCAGCACAGGTGCTTGCATCAAGTCGCCTCGCGGGTCGTGTGCGGGCAGCGGTACGTCCATCACATCCACCACCAGTTCAGCCCATTCGTAGTGGGCCAGATCGGCCAACCAACGTGGCAGGGGTTGGGCGATGGCGTGTTCGCTCAGGTAGCGCACAAACTCACGCGGAATCTCGCGGAACCAAGGGGTGTGCGATGGCCAGTCTCGGTAAAAGGTGCGGCACAGCCTGCGCCAAGGGCCTTCGCCCAACATCTGGCGGCAAACCGGAAAGCAGCTGTCCACAAAGCCACAAATATTGTTGAACAGCAGTTCGTTGTAAACCGCCATGCGGCGAGCGGGCACACCAAATGGGCGAGGGGTGTGGTGCGGATCGCGCAGGTGTTGCGCCAGATCGTGTTGAAATTTTTGAAAAGCCAACATCACGCCACCTGCCTGGTTGAGCTGGATGCAGGCACTTGCGACTGCAAACACGGCAGGCCCAACACTTGTTGTTGCAAGCGGGCGATGTGCTCCACTTCTTGTGTCAGTGTCTGCAGCTCAGGGATGTTGAAGTCGCGTTCCAAGCATGTGAGCACCGGGTGCCCGATGCGCTGGTAGGCCGCTTGCAGCAGTTGCCACACGGGGTCGATCACGTCGCTGCCGTGGGTGTCGATGAGCAAGCCATCGTCTTCGACATAGTGCCCAGCCACATGCACATAGCAGGTGCGCTCCAGCGGCAGTTGGAGCAAATAAGCATGGGGGTCAAAACAAAAGTTCTGGCTGTTGACGTAAATGTTGTTCACGTCTAAGTGCAGCAGGCAGTCGGCCTGCTCGACCACGGCGCGCACAAATTCGGCCTCGGTCATTTCGGCACCCGGTGGGGCGATGTAGGCGGAGGCGTTTTCTACCCCGATGCGCATGCCCAAAATATCTTGCACACGGGCGATGCGTTCGGCCGTGTAACGCACGGCCTCTTCGGTCATGGGGATGGGCAGCAGGTCATACAAGTGGCTGTCGTCAGCGCACCAGGACAGGTGTTCGGTGAACAGGCTCATGCCGTGTTCGCGCATGAAGTCGCGGGTGCGGCGCAGCAAGATGTCGTCAAGTGGCCCGGGGCCGCCCAATGACAAGGACAGACCATGGCAGACAAAGGGGTAGCGTTCGGTGAAGGCGCGCAAGTCGCGGCCTGCGCGGCCACCCATGCCAGCCCAGTTTTCAGGGGCCACCTCAAAAAAACCGATGGCTTCGGGTACCGCCTGTTGAAGAGCAGGAATCAATTCGCGGCGAAATCCCAAGCCTGACCAAGTGTTGTCAACGCCGATGCTGTGTGTGTGGCGTGCCATATGAATTGCCCACGAATGAAGTTTTAAATGCAGGGCTTCATGCCCTCTGCACACCCCCTTGGGTGCGTGCGCAAAGTTCATGAACCCAAAATGGTTGGACCGATTTACTTCTTTTTGTCAGCGCCGCACTTGGCTTCGCCGCACTTGCCATCTTTGGCTTTGCTGTCCATCTTTTTGTCAGCACCGCATTTGGCTTCGCCACACTTGCCGTCCTTGGCCTTGGCACCCATTTTTTTGTCAGCGCCACACTTGCCTTCACCACACTTGCCGTCTTTGGCTTTGCTGTCCATCTTCATGTCGGCCTGGGCGACTTGGTAGCCCGCATCCAGGGTTTTGGCAGCAAACGGGTTGCCAGCAGCATGGGCAGGCAAAAGGGTGACGGCCGCAAATGCAGTGCCCAAAGCGATGGTGATGAGGTGTTGCTTGTTCATGAAAAACTCCTGGAAGGTTGAAACAATGAAGGTTTTAAATTGACCGCTTTTGTCGGTGCCGTGTAGCACTTGTGAATCGCTGTCATGGTTTAATCCGCTTCCAAGCACTGCAAAGTTACGAAATAATTTGCCTATTTGTTTCCATTTGTATCTGTAACTTTTTCACCCCGCCGGACGAACTGAATTGAGCGAAAGCCTGCAAACCATTGAAACCGAACTGCACGCGGTGTGGATGCAATCCCTTCTGGGGGATGCCGCCAGCTACCAACGTGCATTGACACTCATGAGTGGTCATGTGCGGCGCTTTCTGCAAAAGCGAATGCAATCTCAATCCAGTGATGTCGAGGACCTTGTGCAAGAAACGCTGATGGCCATCCATCAAAAACGCCACACCTATCAAAGCGACCAGCCCCTGACGGCTTGGATGTACGCGATTGCGCGCTACAAATGGGTCGATCACCTGCGGGCTCACGGCCGCCGTGAAGGGCTGCATGACGATATCGATGACTGGACAGACACCCTGGCGGTGGACAGCGAAGAACAGGCCAGCGATGCGCACAAGGATCTGGCCATCATGCTGGCCGACTTGCCTGCGCGCCAGCGTGAAGCCATCGAGCACACGCGGCTGATTGGCTTGTCAATCACAGAAACCGCCCAGCGGACCGGACAAAGTGAAGCCTCTGTCAAAGTCAACATTCATCGGGGTCTGAAAACCCTGATGGCCAAATGGGGAGCGAGCGCATGAAGACAAACGACCTGATTGCCTTGCTGGCCAGCGACACGCTGCAGCCGCAAAAACCCGTGCCCCAGCAGTTGCTGCGCAAACTGGCGCTGGGCGCAGTGGTCTGTGGCGTGTTGTTGCTCGCCTTGTTTGGTGTGAACCCGCGCATGGGCGAGATGGCGACACACCCCGCCTTTGCCACCAAGATGCTGTGGTTGGCCGCCTTGATGGGCTTCAGTCTGTACGGCCTGTTTCGCCTGGCCCGGCCCGGCTTGGGGGCAGGTCACACCCTGTCGGGCATCGGCCTGGCGCTTTTGGCCATGCTCAGCCTGGGCTTGGTGCAAGTGCTGCAAACCGAGTCGGGCGCTCGTAACGCGCAGTGGATGGGCGACTCATGGCAGGTCTGCTCAGTGAGCATTGCGGCCTTGTCTTTGCCAGTACTGGGTGCTTTACTCTGGGCCTTGCGTCAGCTGGCCCCCACCCGACCCGTGTTCGCTGGCGCGGTGGCGGGTGTGCTGGCGGGCAGCCTGGCGGCGAGCATTTATTCGATGCACTGCCCCGAAACCAGCCTGACGTTTTTCGCCGTCTGGTATGTGCTGGGCATGGCCCTGAGCACGGGCTTGGGTGCGCTGCTGGGCTCGCGCTGCTTGCGCTGGTGACCGATGAAAGGCTCAGGCCACCGCGCCTGAGCCATACCGACCGTGCAGTAAGTGGCCAGTTCTGAAGCGCTCTAGGGCATAGGGCGCCAAAGGCACATCGGTGGGCAAGCCCAGGGCTTGTTGGGCCAACACCCGGCCAACTGCTGGCGAGAGCTTGAAACCGTGGCCTGAAAAACCAAAGCCCACCACCAAACCTGGCACATCCGGCACGCTGCCCAACACCGGATTCCAGTCAGGCGTCACGTCGTACACGCCCGTCCATGACGAAGCCAGGCCGGCTTCGGCAAACGAGGGGAAGCGGTCCGAAACCTGTTCGCCCAAGTGCACCACATCGTCCATGGAAATCTCACCCTGGGTATTGTCTGGCCCGCTCAGGGTTTCGCCCGCTGTGCCCTCACTCACCAACATTTGTCGCCCGCCATAACTGCGGCAATACAGCATGCCGTGCGAACCCAGGTCTTTGTAAACCGGCATGGCATAGGTGTACGCCTGGGGGCCTTCGAGCGAAATCACCTTATGCCGCTCGGGCGTCAGAGGCACCTGAATGCCCGTCCATTCGGACAGCTCCTGCGCCCAGATATTTTGCGTGCTGATGACCACGGGTGCATGGAACACCCCACTGGCCGTCTCGACGCCTGAAACGCGGCCTTGTTGCACCAGCAAACGCGTGACCCGCTCACCTTCCATGAACTTCACGCCCAGTCTGCGGGCTGCACGCGCGTAACTGCTGGCCACCAGATAGGCATCGGCAAAGCCGGCCTCAGGCTCAAAGCCAATCAAAGCCGCGTCGTCAAAACGGCAAATAGGCAGGATCTCAGCCGCCTCTTGGGGGCTGAGCCGGCTGACTGCGATGCTGCGCGCCTCTTGTGCAGCCAGGGCATCGCGCAAAGGCGACAGCTTGGGGCCTTCGGGTGAAGCAATCAGATACCCGCAACGCACCAAACCGGCGCTGGCGTCTTCGTCTTGCAAATGCGCGGCAAAGTTTTCAAACACGGTCCAGGACTGCTGGGCCAGCGCCATGTTCTCCAGCACAGAATAGTGGGTGCGCAGGATGCCACTGGATTGTGAGGTGGTGCCCGAGCCGATTTGATCGCGCTCCAGCACCAAAACACGTTTGGCGCCCAGGGCCGCCAGGTTGTAGGCCACCGATGTGCCGATCACCCCGGCCCCAATCACAATCGCATCCCATGAATTCACATCGCACTCCAGTCGTTGGGTGCAAGCTTAATGGCCAAGCCCCAGCGTGCTTTCAGTTTTGCATCCGTTGAACATCAGCATCAGCCATGGCGCCAAATGGCTCAGGGTCTGCTGTCTTCGTCCACGCTCAACAAATCGGCTGGTAATTTCAGCTCGGCCACCCATTGGCGCTGCAGATCACGCACCGCCACGCGCACCATGGCGGCGATGTCCTGGGCCAATGGCCCCAACTCATCTGGTCGGTAGACGAGGTAAAAAGTCCGCTTCAAGGGCGGATAAGCCTGACCCTTGTGGCGCAAGACGCTCAAGGGCACGCACTTCAGCCGCATGGCGTGGTAGCGCGATTGCCAAAGGCACAAAGGGGTTGTCAGCGCGATGCCAAGGTCTTCGCGCACCAGGCTCAACAAAGGGTCGGTCGCATCAAATTCAAAAACACGCTCGATCTCGGGGTCATGGCGGCTCAGGTACGCGTCCACCAAGGACCCCATTTTGGAACGGGTGCTGTAGTGCATGAACGGTCTTTGCCGACTGAGCTGGTGCAAAGACGCCAAGGGCGGCACTTGCAGTTCCAGCGGAACAGCCAGCAAAAATTGCTCCGAAAACAAGGCCAGACATTCGCGCCCTGGAACAGGTTTGGGGTCGTCGGTGGTGATCAACACATCGAGCTGGTGGTTGTCAAACTGCTCGGCCAAGCCGGGATTGATGCCTGAAATCAGTCTGAGGCGCTGGACACGCCCAGCCAGGCCCCGCACCATCTGCGGGCCAATCACCGCGGCAAAGGAGTCGACGCATCCCAGTCGGAGCAAAGACCTTTTGCTGCGGCTCAAGGCGCGCACGGTTTCGGCCATCTGGCCTGCCCGCGAGAGCAGGTCGTGGGCTTGCTCGTACAAGCGTTGCCCGGATGCGGTCGGGTGCGCAGGCCGGGTGGATCGGTCCAGCAAGGAGGCCCCCAGTGATTCTTCAAGCTGCCGCACATGCTGGGAAACACCCGCCTGGGAAATCTCCAGCCGATGGGCTGCGGCCGACACAGAGCCGGTTTCCACCAGCGCCACCCAACTGCCCAATTGCTCCCAAGAGGGTGGCAACAACTTGTCTGCAGAACGTTTTTTCATGGTTGGGGGGTGCGGCTGTCTTGGACGGAAAGTGGCTGTATTGGTTTTATTGATGTTGAGTATCAATTTTGGCGAAGGCTTTACAAGGGAGGGCATTCCACACCACACTGTAAACCTGCGTGCAACCCATGCCTTGAGGCACAGGTTCATGGCTGACATTTTGAACGAATCAACCACTCACAAGGATCCCCCGATGAAAATCACTCGCCGACTGGTCTTGACCCTGGTGGCTTCTGCTGCCGTCCTCTCGGGCGCTGCTGTCGCCCAACAGCGCGTTTTCTTTGGCATCGCCACCGGCGGTACAGGTGGAACTTACTACCCCTTGGGCGGCATGCTGGCCCAATTGATTTCCAACAAAGCGTCGGTCGATGGCAAAAAAATCACTGCCACCGCAGAAGCCGCCGGCGCCTCGGTGGGCAACGCGAAACTTTTGGGCACCAAAGACATCGAGTCGGCCTTCGTGGCGGCAGACATTCTGGATGCCGCCTACAACGGCAAGGCACAGTTTGCCAACGCGCCCCTGAAAAACCTGCGCGCATTGGGCGCCCTCTACCCCGAGACCGTGCAGCTGATCACCCGTGCCGATTCGGGCATCAACAGTGTCAAGGACCTCAAGGGCAAAAGCATCTCTTCAGGTGCGCCCGGCTCAGGCCAGTACCAACTGGTGACCGACTTGCTCAAGGTCCATGGCATGGCCCGGACCGACGTGAAGGAGGACAGCTCTTCCTTCACGCAAGCTGTTGACAAAATCAAGGACGGCAACTTGCACGCCACCCTGATCACCGGCGGTGTGCCCGTGGCGGCCGTGACCGACTTTGCCCAAAGCCATGCCCTGAAGATCATCCCGCTGTCTGGCCCCGAAGTGGCCACCTTGCTCAAAGAGCAGCCCTACTACACCCAAGTGCAATTGCCTGCCAACAGCTACAAGGGGCAAACCGCTGTGGTGCCCACCCTGGCGGTGATGGCGATTTGGGCCACACACGATGGCGTGCCCGAAAACGTGGCTTACGAAGTGACCAAGGCCTTGTATGAAAACACCGCCATCATGGGTCAGGTGCATGTTCAAGGCAAAAACATCACGCTGAACACTGCAACCGCTGTGGCCAGCGTGCCCCTGCACCCCGGTGCCTTGCGCTACTTCAAGGAAAAGGGCATTGCCAAGTGAGATGCCCCAGGCGCCAAGCCCCATGGGCGTTGGCGCTGGTACTTGCTGGCTTGGGCACCCCCCTGGCAGCAGGGGCTTGCGAGCTGGTGCTGACCGAACACCGCAGCGGCATTTTGTTGAGCCGTTTGCCATTGAACCCGACCCTGCCTGCCTTTGATGTGGCTTTCACCCACTCTGTTTTGGGCACCCCAGTGCTGGACCGCTATGTCTGGCGCCCTGGCCCACAAGGCTGGCGCGCGCATTTGGTAGAAGAGCGCTTTGAAGGAGAAGGCTACGGCCTTCCGACTGCCGCAGCCTCGGGTGAGCGCCTCGAACGGCATGGGCCCGGTTGGCGCTTGCTGCTGGACCGGGTGGTCGACCCCCTGGTAGTTTTGCCTTTACCAGCCCAAGCGATGCGGGTGGTGCTGCCGGATCAACGCGAATTTTTGCTGGGCCAGCTGAGCCAGAAATCAATTGAAATGCGGGCTGAAAATTGCCCATTGCCATGATGGAAAACCCATGACGACCAAGCAGCAAGAAATCGATCGTCTGATTGAACAGTTCGACCCCGAATCGAGTTTTCGCCGCTTGGCCGGCTGGAGCGCCAAGATCGTGATGGTTTTGTGTGCCGGTCTGTCGGCCTGGCACTTCTACACCGCCGGCTTTGGTCTGCACAACGAGATTGCCCACCGTGCGATTCACTTGTCGGTGGTGCTGGGGCTTTGCTTTTTGGTTTTTCCACGCCAAAAGCGCCTGCCAGGCCACTGGGAGTGGACGGTCTCAATCGGCCTGGTGTTGTTTTACCTGTTCATGGGCTGGAGCCTGCTGAGCAAGCTCTCAGAGCCAATACCCGACGCCATGCGCTACGCCTTCATGGCGGTGCTGGTCGCGCTGGCTGGCTTGTCCCTGCCCTTCAAACACTTTGATGGCAGCCACACCCACATTCCATGGCGCGACTGGGTGTTTGCCGCACTGGCCTCGGGCTTTTCGCTGTACCTGCTGGTTTTCTTTGAACACATCTACATTGAGCGGCCCGGCCAGCACACACCGCTGGATTTGATGATGGGCGTGATCGCCATTGCCATGGTGATCGAGGCGACCCGCAGAACCATGGGCATCTTTTTGCCCTTGCTGGCCATCGCCGCTATTTTTTACGGCCTGCTCGGGCCTTACCTGCCGGGCGGCCTGTCGCACCGGGGTTACAGCCTGTCGCGAATCGTGGCCCACCTGTACAAAGGCACGGAAGGCATTTACGGCATTCCCGTCGGCGTAGTGGCCACCTTCGTCTTTCACTTTGTGCTGTTCGGCATCATGGCCCAGCTCACCGGGCTGGGGCAGTTGTTTGTCAACCTGGCCACGATTGCGGCAGGCCGTTTTTCGGGCGGCCCCGCCAAAGTCAGTGTGGTGTCTTCTGGCCTGTTTGGCATGATTTCCGGCTCGGCCATTGCCAACACCGTGACCACCGGGGTCATGACGATTCCACTCATGAAGAAAGTAGGCTTTTCACCGCGCTTTGCGGGCGCCGTCGAGGCCTCTGCTTCTTGCGGCGGCCAAATCACACCGCCCATCATGGGCGCTGCGGCCTTCATCATGGCCGAGACGCTGGGCATTCCGTACAACACCCTGATCCTGGTGGCGATCGTGCCCGCCATGCTGCACTACTTTGCCATCTTGTTCATGGTGCACCTGGAAGCCAAGCGTCTGAAATTGCAGGGCATGAACCCGTCAGACATTCCATCTTTGATGTGGGTGATCAAAAGTTCATGGCATTTGTTCATTCCGTTGGTGGTCATGGTCACCCTGCTGTTGATGCAGTTCACACCCTTCTTGGCGGCTTTCTGGGGCATCACGCTCACCGTGGCTTGCTCCTGGATTCCGCGCCTGCTGGGCCCTCTGGGCAAGAACATGACCGGCCTGGCGGTGGGGCCGCAGGCCTTGGTACAAGGCTTCGAGATGGGGGCCAAGGCGGCGCTGGGCATTGGTGCGGCCTGTGCCTGCGTGGGCTTTGTGCTGGGCATCACCACGCTGACCGGCATGGGCTTCAAGTTCTCCGCCTGGGTGATCGATGTGTCGGGCGTTGCCGCACAAATGTTCATGGTGCTGGACGTATTCGACATGTTTGAACTCAAACAAGTGACCATCTTGTTCGGGCTGTTGTTCACGGCTGCGGCCTGCATCATCATGGGCTCAGGCGTACCGACCACACCTACCTACATCATCCTGGCGGCCATCGTGGCGCCTGCGCTGGCGGGTCTGGGCGTGCCGCAACTGGCCACCCACTTCTTTGTCTTTTATTACGGTGTACTGGCCGATGTGACACCGCCTGTGGCGTTGGCAGCATTTGCCGCAGCGGGCATTGCACGCAGTGAACCCATGCGCACCGGCATGACGGCGTTCAGACTGTCCATGGGCAAAGCACTGGTGCCCTTTGCCTTTGTCTACACCCCAGCCTTGCTGATGATTAATTTCACCTGGTCGGCGTTTTTGTTGGCCTCGGTGTGTGCTGTGGTGGCCGTGATGGGCCTGGGTGCAGCCTACACCGGCTTTGTGGCGCGGCCAATTGCCAAGCCGACTTTCTGGTTGCTCAATTTTCTGTCCTTGTCCTTGATCTTTGCCAACCCAGTGGTCGCTGCCGTGGCCATTCCCGGGGTGCTGCTGATCTTGCTGTGGCACAACCGGCCCTTGCCCAGCACGGTCTGATTCCCCCCTGCCACCTGGCCACTTCAACCGAAAGCACACGTCGATCTGGCTTGCCATTGAGACGACGACCCCACTGAACGCCGATGACCTACTCACTCTTCGCAGAACACGCCTTGTTGCCGACAGGCTGGGCGCGCGATGTGCTGCTGCAATGGACCGCTCAAGGCCAGTGGCAAGCCATTGTGGCCGGGCAAACACCCACAGCCGATGTGCCACGCGCACTGGGCCCGGTGTTACCGGGCATGCCCAACCTGCACTCGCATGCTTTTCAGCGTGCGCTGGCAGGCTTGACCGAATACCGCAGCAACCCCCAAGACAGCTTCTGGAGTTGGCGCACGCTGATGTACCGGTTTGCAGCGCAACTGAGCCCTGGGCAACTGGAGGCCATCGCCACCGGCCTGTATGTGGAAATGCTTGAAGCAGGCTACACCAGCGTCTGTGAATTTCACTACCTGCACCACGCTGCACATGGCCAGGCTTTTGCCGAGCCGGCCGAGATGTCACTGGCTTTGATGCGCGCAGCCCAGCGCACGGGCATGGGCCTGACACTGCTGCCCGTGCTGTACCAGACCAGTGGTTTTGGTGGCACGGCCCCCACCGCAGGGCAAGGCCGTTTCATCCACAGCACCGACGCCATGCTGCGCTTGCTGGAGCGCCTGCAGCCTTTGTGCCAGGCCCAATCTGCCCGACTGGGTCTGGCACCGCATTCCTTGCGTGCCGTGCCGCCTGAGGGTTTGCGCGAGATACTCCTTGGCCTGGATGCGCTGGATGCCACAGCGCCCATCCACATCCACATTGCCGAACAACGCGCCGAGGTCGATGCATGCCTGGCCTGGTCGGGGCAGCGCCCCGTGGCTTGGTTGCTTGACCATGCCCCGGTGAATGCGCGCTGGTGCCTGGTGCACGCCACCCACATGGACGCTCAAGAGTACCGCCGTGCTGCAGAGTCTGGCGCTGTGGCTGGGCTGTGTCCCACCACCGAAGCCAACCTGGGCGATGGCATTTTTGAGTTCACCACCTGGCAAGGCCACCAGGGTGCCTGGGGCATTGGGTCGGACAGCCACATTGCAGTGCATCCTGCCGAGGACTTGATGATGCTCGAATACAGCCAGCGACTTTCTCTGGGCCAGCGCAATGTGGCCGCGGACGCCACGCAGCCAGAGGTAGCCCAGGCCTTGTGGCAAGGGGCTGTGGCGGGTGGCGCGCAAGCGGCCGGCAGGCCGGTGGGGGGCTTGGCCCCAGGGCAGCAGGCCGACTTCATCGTGCTCGACGCTTCGCACCCCACACTGACCGGCTTGCCCCCGGAGATGATGCTGGCCAGCCATGTGTTTGCCAGCAGCCGCAGCAGCGCGGTGTCGCAGGTCTGGTCATCTGGCCAGGCTTTGGTGCAACAGGGCCGGCATGCCCTGCACGAATCGGCCATGGCGGGCTTGGTTCAGGCCCGCAGCCAATTGCTCAAGGGTTGATCCGTTTGCATTGGCGTTCTCGCCTATTCAGACAGGGCCCGCCAGCGGCAAATTGAGCAACAGGTTTTGCGGCTTGAGTTTGAGAAAGCCCTGCGCGTTCATGGCCAAACCCAGATAGACCGGCTTGCCCTGTACATCGGCACGCATGTCTTGCGGGTTGTCAAAGCGCAGCTTGAACAGGCTGATGAGTTGCTGTTGTTGCTTGGCATCCAGCTCGTTGCCCGTGTACAAATCATTGAGCAGCGCCGTGGCTGTGGCGTCCAGCCCCACGTGCCAGCGCCAACTCGGATCGTCCACTTTTTGCACGGCTTCGATCTGCACCGCCACACCCAGAAAGTGTTGCACCCAGCGGGCCAGCACCCAGGACAAAGCTTTCAGGCCCGAACGGGCGTTGACCATGCTCAAAATCAAACCGTGGGGCAACTCGTTCTGGATTTCATGCGTCATGTCGAGCAAGAACGCGTAACGACCCAGGCCTTCGCGCTGTACAAAATACCGCGCGGCATTGTCCTGGTGCAGCACCTTCACGTCGACCGCCTTGAGTGGGGCACCCCCTTCGATCAGCAGGCGGCCCATCTCGCCCAAGCCACCCGTGGCTTGCAAGCTGTCCAGCGTGTCACTGTCACCCGACAGCACGCGGCCCGCTTCGACGGTGATGCGCTGGCGGCGAAAGAGCAATTCAGCGGCACGCCAAGTCCAGGCATCCTCCACACCCTCCAGCAGATTGCAGACGATGGCCTGCACCACCAGATCGATGAACAGTGGCGGCCACTGGACGTCGCCACTGCGCATCCAGCCCATGTAAGCCGCTTCGAGAGAGCCGGCCGCCTCCACGTTGTCACGAAAGCGCAAAAAGAGTTCGTAGTTCTCCCGCGCATCATCGTCCTTGACGGCTTTCAAGTCACCGGGTGCCACCTGCATCGATGGCGCATCCAGCAAGGCCTGGTGCAAACGCTTTTCAGCTTTGCACGATTCAGGCACCAGCGCGAGCTCAGGGCGCTGCAACCACAAGCGCCAATAGTCTGGCGTGGGGCTCATCCAGCCGCGCTCGTTGCGCGTCAGGTGCTGGTGGCCGCAGGCGGTCCAGAAGTGGTGCGAGGTGTTCACAGATTTGGCGCCAACAAGCGTTGCAGGGCGTTGACTTCCACGCCACTGCGTTTTGCCAAATCCCTGACCTGGTCATCGCCCAGCTTGCCGACACTGAAGTACTGCGCATCAGGGTGTGCCAGGTAAAAACCGCAGACGCTGGCAGCAGGGGTCATGGCCAAGCTGTCGGTCAGGCCCATGCCAATGTCTTCACACTGCAGCAGCTCAAACATGGCTTTTTTAGCGCTGTGATCGGGACAGGCGGGGTAGCCGGGCGCGGGTCGTATGCCCTGGTATTTTTCGGCAATCAGGTCTTCGTGACTCAGCGCTTCACCGGCGGCATAGCCCCACAGATCGGTGCGCACTTTTTTGTGCAGACATTCGGCCAGGGCTTCGGCCAGGCGGTCGGCCAGCGACTTGAGCATGATGGCGTTGTAGTCATCGTGCGCGGCCTCAAAGGCCTCGGCGCGTTTGTCAGCACCAATGCCGGCGGTGACCGCGAACACGCCCACATGGTCTTTGGCGCTGCCTTGCGGCGCCACAAAATCAGCCAAGCAACGGCTGGGACGCATCACCCCATCGATGCGTTGTTTCTCGGACTGCTGTCGCAAGCCGCGCCAAGTCATGGCCAGCTGGCTGCGCGACGCGTCCGTGTACAGCGCGATGTCGTCGTCGTTCACCGTGTTGGCGGGGTACAGGCCCAGCACCGCGTTGGCCGTCAGCCAACGGCCGTCGATGATTCTTTGCAGCATGGCTTGGCCATCGGCCAACACCTTGCGGGCTTGCTCGCCCACGATCTCGTCGTCCAGGATGGCGGGGTAGGGCCCGGCCAAATCCCAAGTCTGGAAGAACGGGCCCCAGTCGATGTACTGCGCGATCTCGGCCAGGTCGAAGTTTTTGAAGACCCGACGGCCGATGAATTTGGGCACAGCGGGCACGGCCTTGGCCCAGTCGATCGGCGTCTTGTTGGCGCGGGCTTGCGCCAGCGTCCACATGGGGGTTTGCTTTTTGTTGGCGTGCTGCTCACGCACCTTGTTGTAGTCGGCGTTCAGCTCGGCGATGTATTGGGTCGCTTGCTCAGACAGCAAGCCTTGCGCCACGCTCACGCTGCGTGAAGCATCGGGCACATACATCACCGGGCCACTGTAGTGGGGTGCAATTTTCACGGCGGTGTGGACGCGGCTGCAAGTCGCGCCACCAATCAGCAGCGGCATCTGGCGATCACGGAAATACGGGTCTTTTTCCATCTCGCTGGCCACGTACTGCATCTCTTCGAGGCTGGGCGTGATCAAACCCGACAGGCCGATGATGTCGGCTTTTTCCGCCTTGGCCTTGGCCAAAATTTCGTGACAGGGCACCATCACACCCATGTTGACCACTTCGAAGTTATTGCACTGCAAAACCACGGTGACGATGTTTTTTCCGATGTCGTGCACATCGCCCTTGACAGTGGCGATCACGATCTTGCCCTTGGCCTTCACGTCATGCCCGGCAGCTTCTTGGGCCAATTTTTCAGCTTCGATGTAGGGCAGCAAATGCGCCACCGCCTGCTTCATCACACGGGCGCTTTTGACCACTTGCGGCAAAAACATCTTGCCTTGCCCGAACAGGTCGCCGACCACGTTCATGCCGTCCATCAGCGGGCCTTCGATCACATGCAGCGGGCGACCGCCCTGGGCCAAAATACCGCGGTAAGCCTCTTCGGTGTCGTCGGTGATGAAGTCGGTGATGCCGTGCACCAGGGCGTGCGAGAAGCGCTGCGCCACGGTCACTGGCGCCTCGGGATTGCCGCGCCATGCGAGTCGGGTGGTTTCGTCCTTGGCCGCGCCTTTGGCGCTGTCTGCGATTTCCACCAGACGCTCGCCAGCATCGGGGCGCCGGTTCAACACCACGTCTTCCACGCGTTCACGCAGTGTGGGCTCGAGGTCGTCGTACACACCCACCATGCCGGCGTTGACAATGCCCATGTCCATGCCCGCCTGGATGGCGTGGAACAGGAACACGGTGTGGATGGCTTCGCGCACCGGGTCATTGCCCCTGAAGCTGAAACTCACGTTGGACACGCCGCCCGACACCTTGGCACCCGGCAAGTGTTGCTTGATCCAGCGCGTGGCGTTGATGAAATCCACCGCATAGTTGTCGTGCTCTTCGATGCCTGTGGCAATCGCAAAAATATTGGGGTCAAAAATGATGTCTTCGGGTGGGAATTGCACCTCATCGACCAGCACACGGTAAGCGCGTTCGCAAATTTCTATCTTGCGTTCGTATGTGTCGGCCTGACCTTTTTCATCGAACGCCATCACCACGGCCGCCGCACCGTAGCGCTTGACCAGCGTGGCCTGGCGCTTGAACTCGTCCAAGCCCTCTTTCATGCTGATGGAGTTGACGATGCCCTTGCCCTGGATGCAACGCAAGCCGGCTTCAATCACCGACCATTTGGAAGAATCCACCATCACTGGCACGCGGGCAATGTCGGGCTCGCCAGCCATCAGATTCAAAAAGCGCACCATCGCCGCCTGGCTGTCGAGCATGGCTTCGTCCATGTTGACGTCGATGATTTGGGCGCCGTTTTCCACCTGCTGACGCGCCACAGCCAAGGCTTGCTCGTACTCGCCATTCAGGATCATGCGGGCAAATGCCTTGGAGCCGGTCACGTTGGTGCGCTCACCAACGTTGACAAACAGCGAATCGCTGCCGATAGAGACAGGCTCCAGACCGGACAACTTCAAGGGGGGAACAGAAACGGTTTCAGACGCGACAACAGACACAGGCTCACCTTGGGCTTACAGGTGAGCGTCGTTGTGCAAGATCATTCAGACATTGAACGGCCCCAAGCCTGACCTGCTGCACCTAGACGGCGGCGGGCTGCAACGCTCCTTGGGGAAGCCCCGATTTTAACCGGGCCGCTGCAATGCTGCAGAAGCTTGAAAGCATCAGAGAAAGCAGGGCTTGTCGCCTGCAGCAACCGGGGCGCAAACCTCTGGCCTCGACAATGGTGGAACTCTTCAAACATTTGGCTGTCATGACCCCGTTCACACCTGGCCTGCTGCAAGGCGCTTCAAATTTTCGCGATGTTGGCGGTTACCGCAATGCCGAGGGTCGGCGCGTGCGACGCGGCCATGTGTTTCGATCGGACCATCTGGCGGGGCTGACGCCCAAAGACCTTGGGCAATTGCAGGCACTGGGGGTGCAGCACAGCCTAGACTTTCGGGGGGTGGCCGAATACATGGCCACGCCCTATGCCATTCCTGGCGTGCAGCGCGTGGCGCTGACGATCGAGCCCACCGTGATCGCCCGCATGCAGGCACTGTCGGCACAAGGCATCGTGCCCACCACTGACGAAACAGTGGAATTGATGCGTGAGACCTACCGCAATTTTGTCACCCACAACGCGGACACCTTCGGGCTTTTTTTGAAGCATTTGCTGGCGCAACCCACGCCCCAGGTGTTTCACTGCACAGCGGGCAAAGACCGCACGGGTTTTGCGGCGGCCTTGCTGTTGTCGGCCCTGGGCGTGGACCGCCCCACCATTGAGCACGACTATCTGCTCACCAACCAGCTCTACAAGCGCGATGTGCGAATGGAAGGCCAGGGCCACCCGCACGTGATGCAGGTGCTGTGGCAAGTACAACCCGAATTTTTGAACGCCGCGTTCGAGGTGGTGGATGCACAGCACGGCGGCATGCCCGGCTATTTGCACGGCGCAGTCGGGCTGAGCCCACAAGAAGTTTCAGAACTACAGCGGCTATTGCTGGAAGACTGAGGGCGGTCAACAAAAACCGCTTAGGCTGCTTCTTTGTAAAAGAAGCCGCTGTGCACGTTGCGCGGCACCAGCGGCGCGACCGCCCGGGTGATGGCGCCGATGTGGTCTGGCGTGGTGCCGCAGCAGCCTCCGACGATGTTGACCAGGCCTTCGGCGGCAAACTCGTGCAGCAAGCGGCTGGTCACCTCTGGGGTTTCGTCAAAACCGGTGTCACTCATGGGGTTGGGCAAGCCCGCATTCGGGTAGCAACTGATGAAGGTATCACCGGCCACCTTGTTCAGCTCCTGGATATAGGGGCGCATGAGCGTGGCGCCCAGTGCGCAATTGAGACCAATGGCCAAGGGCTGCGCGTGGCGCACGCTGTGCCAAAAGGCGGTGACGGTCTGGCCGCTCAAGATGCGGCCCGAGGCATCGGTCACGGTGCCGCTGATGATGAGGGGCAAGCGTTCCCCGCTTTTCTCGAAGAATTCTTCGATCGCAAACAACGCCGCCTTGGCGTTGAGCGTGTCAAAAATCGTTTCGACCAACAGCACGTCCGAGCCGCCTTCGACCAGGGCCTCGACCTGTTCGCAGTAAGCCGCACGCAATTCCTCAAAATTCACATTGCGGGCACCGGCGTCGTTCACGTCGGGGCTGATGCTGGCGGTTTTGGGCGTGGGACCCAAAGCGCCGACCACAAAACGGGGTTTTTCAGGGGTCGAGAATTTGTCGCAGGCCGCGCGGGCTAATTTTGCCGAAGCCAGGTTCATCTCGCGGGCCAGGTGCTGCATGTCGTAGTCGGCCTGTGCGATGGTGGTGGCACCAAAGGTATTGGTCTCGATGAGGTCGGCCCCGGCGGCCAGATAGCCTTCGTGGATGTCACGGACCACATCGGGTCGGGTCAGGCTCAACAGCTCGTTGTTGCCTTTGATGTCTTTGGGGAAGTCTTTGAAGCGTTCCCCCCGGTAGTCGGCCTCAGTGAGTTTGAAGCGCTGGATCATGGTGCCCATCGCCCCATCGAGGATGGCAATGCGGTGTTTCAAGATCTCGGGCAGCGCCTGGGCGCGGGTGTAATTCAGGGGTTTCATGGGGCCTATTGTAAAAAAACCGCGCATCAGACTTTTGAATAGCGCCCAAATCCCGCCGCCCTGAGCTGGCATGCCGGGCACTGGCCACAGCCATAGCCCCATTCGTGGCGCAGGCTGCGGTCGCCCAAATAGCAGGTGTGGGTGTGTTCAACGATCAAGTCCACCAGCGCCTGACCGCCTTGGGCCGGCTCGGCTTTTTGGCCCAGATCGTGCGCCAGCTGCCAAGTCTGGGCCTTGTCAATCCACATGAGCGGGGTTTCGATCAGCAGTTTGCGGTCCATACCCAGCGACAGGGCCACTTGCATGGCCTTCATGGTGTCGTCGCGGCAATCGGGGTAGCCCGAAAAATCGGTCTCACACACCCCGGTCACGATCACTTGCAAGCCGCGCCGGTAAGCCAAGGCGGCGGCCAGCGTCAGGAACAACAGGTTGCGCCCCGGCACAAAGGTGTTGGGCAAGCCCGAGCTTTCCAGGGTGATGGCGGTGTCGCGGGTCAAGGCGGTGTCGCTGATCTGCCCCAGAATGCCGGCATCCAGCAAATGGTCTTCCCCCATTTTGGAAGCCCACACCGGAAAGCGCGCCCGCATGGCCGCCAACACGTGCAGGCGGGCATCCAGCTCGACTTTATGGCGCTGGCCATAGTCAAAGGCCAGGGTTTCGACCCGCTCATAGCGGCTCAAGGCATGGGCCAAACAGGTGGTGGAGTCTTGACCACCAGAAAACAGAACCAGGGCAGAAGTGTGCATGGGCTGGGATGGTAAACGGTATGGCTCGGCAAAGAGCTGTCAGAGTCTGGGCGCGGCGGACTCCTCATGAGGCGGGGGTACGCCAAAATCTTCGCCCGTCGCGCCCAGACTCTGACAGCATTGGGTTGATGGCGTTAAGGGCATGAAAAGAACGCGCAGTCCATGGTCTTGTGTGGGTGGGAGGGGGCGGGCACGGGGTGACGATTTTGGCGTACCCCCGCCTCATGAGGAACCCTGGGGCCCCCCCCCCCCCCCCCCCCCAACACCCCCCAAAAC
>NZ_JBIKHV010000068.1:0-13120 GCF_044361985.1 Limnohabitans sp.
CGGGTAGCGCTCGAGCGGCTGCAAGGTGACTTCGGTGGCGTAGTCGACGTTGGTGGCCAGGCCCATGAAGCTGCCGGCTTTGGCGCGGGTGTCGCGGTACTCTGGCAAGTAGCGCCCTGCCTGGCGCATGAGCCAGACGGGGGTGTGGTCGGTGGCTTGGCGCAGGCAGGCACGCAAGAAAGTGTCGTTTTGCAGGGGGGCAAACGAAGAGGGTGTGGGGTTCAAAGAACGGTTGCTCATGGTGTGATTGTCGCAGGACAAAAGTGGGCGCCGCAGGCAGTTTTGGCGGTCATCGGGCTATTTTGCGGGCGCCAGCTTTTGCAGTGCTGCCTGCACCTCGGCCACGCTGGGCAGCTCAGACAAAAGCACAAGGGGCTGGCCCGGAGCGTGCAGGGCGTACACCGGCACGCCGCTTCGCCCCATGGCAGTCAAGGCCTGGGTGATGGCCGGATCACGGCGCGTCCAGTCGGCGCGCATCAGCACCACTTGCCGAGCCTGAAAGTCGGCCAGCACCCGGGCATCGGCGAGGGTGGTTTTCTTGTTGTATTGGCAGGTCACGCACCAAGCGGCCGTGAAATCCACAAACACCGCGCGGCCTGCATCGAGCTGCGCTTGCTGGGCCGCTTGGGACCAGGCTTGCCAGCCTGATGTTGGCGCAGCGGCTTGGCTGGGCGATGTGTCGTTGCTGTTACTGGTAAGAGTGCTTTCAGGGGCTTCGCGCAGGGCCAGGGGCAACCAGCTGTTGCCCACCCAGATCAAGGTGCCCAAGGCCATAGCGCTCATGACCCAGCGGGTACGGCCAGACAAGCCCAAGGCCCAAACCAGCCAGGCCACCGTCAGCAGCAAGGCCAGCAAACCGCTGGCCCCGTCGATGCCGGTTTGTTGGCCCAGCACCCACAACAGCCAGATGACCGTGGCGAACATCGGAAAAGCCATGGCCTGGCGAAACACCACCATCCAGACCCCAGGACGCGGCAGCGCGCGGGCGATGCCGGGCCAACTGCTGGCCGCCAGATAAGGCAAGGCCATGCCCACGCCCATGGCAGCAAACACCGTGAGCGCTTGCCAGGCCGGCAGCGCAATGGCCAGTCCCAGCGACGCGCCCATGAAGGGGGCTGTGCAGGGGGAAGCCACGGCCACGGCCAGCACGCCCGACAAACCGGCATTCACGGTGGGGTGGCGGCTTTGCATGCTGGCCAGGCGGCTGGGCAGCATTTGGCCAAACTCAAAGACCCCGGCCAGGTTCAGCCCCAGCAGGGTGAACAGCAGGGCCAAGCCTGCCACCACGGGTGGCGATTGCAATTGAAATCCCCAGCCGAGTTGTTCGCCTGCCGCCCGCAGGCCCAGCATCAAACCGCCCAGCAGCATGAAGGACAGCACGACGCCTGCGGTGTAGGCGGCGCCGGCGGCGCGGTGTTGGGCCTGTGAGGTGCCAGGTTGTGCAAAGCCCAACAGCTTGATGGCCAGCACGGGGAAAACGCAAGGCATGAGGTTGAGCAGCAAGCCGCCCAGCAGGGCGCCCAAAATTGCCAAGCTCAGACTCAGGGCGGTGCTGTCACCGCCTTGGGCCAAGGGCTTTGCCTGCGCCAAGGCGTTGTCGGCCAAGGCTTTGGCCAATGCGGGTGAAATTTCGGCAGGCGCAGCTTGCGCCAAGGCAGGCCAGCTGCCTTGCACTGGCGTTTCAACCTCCAGCGCCGGGGCCTTGGGGGCGGATTCAGGCCCCACCGCGATCACCCAACGCATAACTTGTGGGCTGTCGCTGCGTTCATCAGAGACCGGAATTTTGGCGCTCCAGACCGCGCCTTGCCAGCTTTGCGTCCAGTCTTTGCCTTGCACGGCAGCGTTGTGCACCACGTTGGCCGTCACTGGGAACGCGCTGAGTGTCTGGCCCCGCCAGCTCGTGGGCAGGCCATGCACGCTCAGGCTGAGTTGTTTGCCGTCTTCGGATACGCGGGTCTGGCCACCGGTGATCCAGTTGCCAGCTTGCTGCTGCTGGGGCAGCAATTGGGGGCTGAGTTTTTGGGCGGCGGCAAACAAGGCGGCTTGGGTCGTCTGCGGGGCGGAAGAAGCCAGGTTCAAAGTAAAGCGGCCTTCTTGCGGAATACATTCTTGGCGGCAAACCAGCCATTCGGCCTGCAATTTCAAAGGCAACTGGCTGTAGGCGGGAAACTTGAAGTCCGCGCTAACGGTCACTGGCACCACCAGCAAGAGCCTGCCCTCGTAGCCGTAATTGGCCAGCGTGCCAATCGGAATTTTTTTTGGCAGGGGCCAGACAATGTCGCCCGCCTGCAAGCCCTCAGGCAGTTGCCACTGCAGTCGCGTGGGCAAGCCCGAATCGCCAGGGTTTTGCCAATAGGTGTGCCAATGGGGCTGGTGCTCGATCTGCAGGCCCAGCCAGAAAGTTTGCCCGGCTTGAAGACCCTGAGGTGCGTGCACCAGCAGCTCGCTGCGCACCTGTTCTGTGGTGACAACCTGGGTGCTGCCGCCCAGCAAGGCTGAAACACCCAATGCGCTAGCGGGTTGGGCTGAAAAAAGTGGGCTGGTTTGCGCACGGCTCAGGCCCGGTAAACAGGCCCACAGCATGGCCGACAAGACCAGGGGGCCCATGGCGGGCCAGCGCAGTGGTTCAAGCCCTCGACCCAGCCACCGGCAAAACACAGAAACGTTCAACAGCCACTCCCAATTCAGTCCCAATAGCAACAGGTGGGACACCCTGAAAAAGGCACTGTACACCGCCCTCTGTGCAAAGGCCTGTGGCCCCGGTGTTTCAGCCTGATGCGAAACGGGTTTGCGCCAAGTGCCAGACCAGCCGAGGAAAGTTCGGGACAAAGGGCGTCCGTTGCTTTCAAAAGCTCCATTAAGATGGCGCTATGCAAAACCCTTCCCGCTTCTGGGCCGATTGGACCACCACCGATTTTCAGGCGCTGGCGCTGAACCGGGCTATTGCCGTGCTGCCCGTGGCAGCCACCGAGCAACACGGGCCGCACCTGCCGTTGTCGGTGGACACCGACCTGGTGCAGGGTGTGGTGGCGGCAACTTTGCCGCATCTGGCGGCTGATTTTCCAGTCTTGTTTTTGCCGACCCAAACGGTGGGCCTGAGCCCCGAACACGCCCGTTTTGCGGGCACCTTGACGCTGAAGGCAGAGACCGTGATCCGCTTGTGGACGGACATCGGCGAATCTGTCGCCGCCAGTGGCGTGCGCAAACTGGTCTTGCTCAATGCCCATGGTGGGCAGGTCAGTGTGATGGACATCGTGGCCCGCGATCTGCGTGCCCGTCTGGGCATGTTGGTGTACAGCGTGAGCTGGTTCAATTTGCCCATGCGCGATGCGCAGGGGCAGGATGTGAATGCCCTGTTCAGCGCTGAAGAACATCGCTTTGGTGTGCACGCGGGCGATAGCGAAACCTCCATGATGCTGGCGCTGCGGCCTGATCGGGTGCGCATGGAAAAGGCGCAAAACTTCCGCTCTACTTCGCAAGACCGCGCAGAACGTTTTGAAATTTTGGGCAACGGCAAAAGCGCCAAGCTGGGCTGGCAAATGCAGGACTACAACCGCCATGGCGCAGCGGGCAATGCCGCCGCGGCCACTGCAGAAAAAGGGCAGGCTTTGCTGGAGGCCTCAGGCCTGGCTTTGGCGCAGTTGTTGTCGGAAATTGACCGCTTGCCACCCAACACCCTGAGCGATCAGGTCGGCTGAATCGGGCCCGGCGTTCAGATCTGGGGCAGCACCAGTTCGCAAGCGTCGCGGCTGACGCCTTTGGGGTACTCACGCGTCGTGTCGATGCAGCCGCCTTGTGCGTAGACGCCCTGGGGGTCACGCATACGGATCATTTTTTCCAGCACTTGTGCTTTGGCCTGGGGGTTGGCCAGGGTTTGGGCCACAAGGCGATCCACCACGGCTTCGTCCATTTGCAATTTGCCTTGGGCGTCGGTGTAAACGCCGTGGCGCCAATGGAATATCTCGATGGCTTTGGACTCGAGCGTAAAAGGCGTTTCGCGTTTCCAAAAGTTGCTGAAAAAACCACCGCCCATGTACATGACCCAGGAGCCCTCAAAACCCGTCACATCCGATGACCGTTCGTCAGGGTTGCGAAACCACAAGCGATCTCCGGGTATGTAAAAGCGGGCGGGCAGGGGGTGTTCCATGCTGCCGTATTCGACCAAAAAAACCTCGTGGAACTGCCCTGAACGAATGGCGTGGCGCTCGTTCAGTTTTTGCAGATCGGCCAGCAAACCAGGGTGATGGGCCTCGGCTTCTTGCGCAATGCCCAGCAAAATCACGTATTCGGTGGCGCGGTAGCAGGAGAAATCGTAAAGCTTGCCCGTGGCTTCGGGTTGTGTGGCTGCGATCAAGGCCTGGATCAGGGGGCGCCCCGGTTTGAGGATGAAACCGGATTCTTCTTCGTAATGCCAATCGGCTTCGGGCCGCTCGGCCGCTTCGGTTTTGAAGGCCAGCGCCGTTTTGCGGGCAGCCATGGCCATGTTGCGCCGTACCCGGATGTGCGAGCCCAGAGCGTCCAGGCTGGCGAACTGGAAGCGATGGGGAGACCCCAGCAAGGCGACCCATATTTCGCGCTCAAGCACCCAAACTTCTTGGTTGGCGGAGTCCGACGAGTCGAGATGCCCTAGCCGATCCTGCAAAGCCAGGGTGTCGTGATCAGGCATACAGGCTTGCTGGAACTCGGGGCGCAGGCTGCAGATCAGGGTAACCAGGCCATCATTGACGGGCAGCGTGAGGGTTTGCACAGCCGATTGAAGGCCCCAGTCTTTCAGCCATACCGAAAGATCAGACGCCAGTCGATCGGCCTGATGGGTCGGGCAGGCGGAGAGTTGGATGCCACCCTCCAGTGACTGAAGAGCAAGCCAGGCAGTCGAACAGTTCATCCAAGCTATTTTGCCCTCTGTTGTGCAAGGCTTTTCCTAGGGATTACACCCAATATTTACAGGGCCTTTTCTAGGGGTTACACCCAGTGCTTATTCGGGCTGGTTTTAGGCAAAGGTGACCCAGCTTTTGTGCGCATCGCTGTCCAGATGAGGCAGGGTGTTGTAGGTGAGCAGCATGTGCCGTTTGGGGTTGAACACGAACTCGGTGAGGGCTGTGTTGCGGATGCGCAGGTTCAGCTCAATGGTGGTTTCGGCCGGGGTGCCCAGCACCCGGCCCACAGCGGTCGAGATGGGGCCTCCGCTCGAGACCACCATGACATTGCCCGCGTGGTTTTGCCGCACATGGTCAAGCGCCGCCTCAATGCCAGCCACAAAGTCGGTGTAGCTGGTCATCCCGCGGGGTTGGGTGCGCCCAGCCATCCAGGCTTGCAGCGCATCACGCAGCAGCCTGAAGTGGTGGCGGTACAACTCGGGTGTGTCGGGCTTGGCCAGAGGTTCTGGGTGAATCGCTTCAATCAGGGCGTGGCTGTCGTATTCGTTCAGGCCCGGCCAGACGGCTGGAATGTGCGACAGGCCCGCGCCTTCGGCAATGCCCTCCCAGGTTTGACGGTGGCGCTTCAAGCTGCCCATCATCACGGCCTCGATCGGGGCGTCTTGCAACTTGGGCCGCAGGTATTCACCCAAACGCACGGCTTGCTGGCGGCCCAGAGGGCTGAGTTGGTCGTAATCGTCGGCCCCGAAAGAGGCTTGTCCGTGGCGTACTAAGTAGAGTGTTCCCATGGAACGGATTGTGCTGGCGAGGGTGCGCCGCTTTTGTCCCAAGAGCGACCTGGTCGGTGGGGGGGCACTTGGTCAGGCAGCTTGTGCCAGCACTTGAATCAGTGTGTGGGCGTCTACATTGCCGCCGCACAAGGTGGTGCCCACCACTTGTCCGCGCAGTTGTTCGCGTTCGGCCCAGGCGGCGGCAAAGCTGGCTGCACCGGCCCCTTCGGCCAGGTTGTGGGTGTCGGTGTACAGGTCGCGCATGGCTTGGGCCACTTGCGCGTCGCTGACCTGAACCACGCGCGCCAATCCAGCTTGCAGGATGACCAGCGCTTGCGGGTCTGCGCGGCGCACAGCCATGCCATCGGCCAGCACGGTGCTGACCGGAGACTCAACCACGCAGCCTGCCGCCATTGAGTCGACGTAGGTGGTGGCGTGTGCGCTCACCACGCCCACTACTTTGACGGGGTGGCCAAGGGATTGTTTGGCCGCCAGTGCGGCGCAGGCCCCTGAGCCCAAGCCAATGGGCACATACAGCACATCGAGTGCGGGCACCGCTTGTAAAAATTCGAGCCAAGCCGTGGCCACACCCAGTACCAGGGCTGGGTGGTAGCTGGGCACCATGTGGGCGCCTCTCGCCTGGGCGAGGCTCAAGGCGTGTTCGCGGGCGGCCTGGAAGTCGTGCCCATGTTCGATGAGCTGGGCGCCCAGCGCCCGCATGGCGACATTTTTCTCGGTGGAGTTGCCCAAAGGGACCACGATGGTGCAGGCCACCCCATGGCGTGCGGCCGCATAAGCGATGCTTTGGCCATGGTTGCCCCGGGTGGCGCAGATCACTTCTTGGGGCATTTGGCCTGAGCGGGCCAGGTGTTCAAAATAAGTCAGGCCGCCCCGCACCTTGAAGGCACCCACGGGGGTGTGGTTTTCGTGTTTGACCCAGCAGTCTGTGCCCAGCCGTTGGCTGAGGGTCGTCCAGCGGTACTGGGGCGTGGGGCCAAAGGCTGCGTAGACGGCGTGCGTTGCCGCTTGTATTTGGGCCAGTGTGGGCAGATCGGTGTGCATTGTGGCTTCAGTCGTTCAGGTTTTGGGGTTACGGGGTCAAAGCGTGACGTGCCCTTGGATGCACCCGACCACGTCACCACCCACCCAGATCTGGCCGGTGTCGTCTTGTGACAAGAACACTTGCCCGGCGCGTCCCAGCAGGGTGCCTTGTCGGGCGCTGTAAGGCGCACTCATGTGGCCGTCAGCGATCAGCCATTGCGCGAGTGAGGCGTTCAGGCTGCCAGTGACTGGGTCTTCGGCAATGCCCACCGGGGCGGCAAAGGCACGCACTTCCAGATCGGTCGGGTCATTGGCCAGGCTGGGGCGCTGCTGGGCAAAGGCCCGGGCTTCGCGGTTGGCGCGGCGGATCAGACCTGTTGTGGGCGATGTTGTGGCCGCCGTTCTGCGTGCAGCCAAGCCGACTTTGGTGCCCAGCCGTTTCAGGGCCACATGGTCGGGTTCCAGCGCCAAAAGGGTGTCAACGTCGTTGACCAGCAAGCCCAGCCAGTGGGGGCCGTTGTTCAGGTGTTGCGAGGCGATGACTTCAGATGCTGCCAGCCCCAAAGCCGCCAGCACTGGGGCGAGTTCTGCAGCGGGGATGTTCTGCCGGGTCAAGGGTGGCGCTGCGAACGCCCAGCGCTGCTGGGTGAGCTTGAGTTTGACCAAGCCGACAGCACATTCCTGCACCAGCACGCCCGCTTGTTGGGGCTGGCCGCCGGCTTGACGCCAGGCGTAGGCGGTGCCCAGCGTCGGGTGTCCGGCAAAAGGCAATTCGGCACCCGGCGTAAAAATGCGCACGCGGTAGTCGGCCCCGCCCGCAGCGCCTTCGGGCGTGGGCGGCAGCACAAAAGTGGTTTCGCTCAGCTGTGTCCAGGCGGCAAAGGTTTGCATTTGCGCGTCGCTCAGGCCTTCGCCATCCAGCACCACGGCCAGCGGGTTGCCCAGAAAGGCGGTGTCGGTGAAGACGTCAACTTGTTGGAAGGCGCGTTGTGTCATGGTGGTTGCTCGCTGGAGTGTGCCTAAAGGCGCTGTTTTAGTGAAAGTCTGACAAGGTGCGCTTGTGGCACCCTTGTTCATCGTGGCTTCAAAGCGATTCGCGAATCGCTGCCGCCAGTGCCACCATGCCTTGGTCGATCTGCTCCACCGTCGCGGTCACGAAGGACAGGCGCACGGTGCTTTCGTCAGCGCCTTGTGCATAGAAAGCCGAGCCGGGGACAAAGGCCACACCTTTTTTCACGGCTTTGTCCAACAGCGGAATAGCCTTCATGCCGGATGGCAACTGCACCCACAGGAACATGCCGCCGGCCGGGCGGTTCCAGGTCAGGCCCAGACCGGCCATTTCCCGCTCCAGCGCGGCCAGCATGGCCTCGCACTGCTTTTTGTAGAGCGCCCGGATGGTGGACACATGGCGGTCGATGAAGCCGTCTTTGAGAACTTCGGCCACCACGCGCTGGTTGAAGCTGGGCGTGTGCAGGTCGGCCGCCTGTTTGGCTTGCAGTAACTTGAGGTAGAGCGTTTTGGGGGCGACCAAATAACCTAGGCGCAGGCCCGGGGCCAGAATTTTGGAAAACGAGCCCAGGTAAACGCTGCCATCGGGGTGACGTGAACTCAGCGAGGGCGCTGGTGGCGCGTCAAACCAAAGGTCGCCATAAGGGTTGTCTTCGATGATGGGCAAACCGGCCTCCAGGGCCACCTGAGCCACCGCAGCGCGGCGCTCTTCGGTCATGGTGCGACCTGTGGGGTTCTGGAAATTGGGCAGCAAATACACAAAGCGTGCCTTGTCTGCCCCAGTACCGGTTTTGGCCCGCAGGTCTTCGGCATCCACGCCGTGCTCGTCGCTGTTCACACCGACCACGGTGGGCTCCATCGGGGTGAAGGCCTGCAGGGCGCCCAGGTAGGTGGGGGTCTCCACCAAAATGCGACTGCCTGCGTCGATCAGGATCTTGGCCACCAGGTCCAGCCCTTGCTGGCTGCCGGTAGTGATCAGCACTTGGTCTGGGCTGACTTGCATGCCTTGTTTGAGCAGGTCTTGCGCCACCCACTCGCGCAAGGGCCCGTAGCCTTCGCTCGCGGCGTATTGCAAGGCGGCTTTGCCGTCATGACTCAGTACGCGTTCGCAGGCAATGCGCATCTCTTCAATGGGGAAGGTCTGGGGCGAAGGCAGGCCCCCGGCAAAGCTGATGATGCCCGGTATCTCGGTCACCTTGAGGATTTCACGAATCACTGAGGGGTTCATCTTTTCAGCGCGTTGGGCCAAGGTCCAGTTCATTGCTTTTGCTCCTTGAGGTTTTGTGGATTTTTTGTGAGCGCGGTCGGGGCTTGGGCCATGCGTCGGCCTGCAAAAACCGTGAACACGACCAGCAGGGCAAAGCCCAGGGTCATGGCATCCAGCGATTCTCCCAGCAATGGAATGGCCGCCAAAATGCTGATGAAAGGTTGCAGCAATTGGATCTGGCTGACCCGAAGTGGGCCCCCCAGCGACAGGCCGCGAAACCAGGCAAAAAAGCCTACCCACATGGAGAACACACCAACGTACAGCAGGGCCAGCCAGGCAGCAGGCGCAATGGCGTGCTCAGGCCAAGTGAGCCAGGCACCGGGCAAGGTGATGGGCAAGGCCATCACACAGACCCAGCTGATGACTTTTTCGGCACCCAGACTGGCCGTGACTTTGGCCCCGGCCACATAACCCAGTGAGGCCGCGATGACCGCGCCCAGTAACAAGGTGTCGGCCCAGGTCAGGCCAAAGCCATGTCCAAGCTGGGCGGACCGCAGCAGGCTGTAAAGGGCAACCAGGGCACTGCCCAAACCTGCAAATACCCAAAACCCCAGCCGCGCCCGTTGGTGCATGAGCCAGGCGGCTGCGGCAGCCGTGGCCAGCGGCAGCAAGGCCGTGATCACGGCGGCGTGGCTGGCGGTGACGTGGCGCAAGGCCCAGCCCAAGAGCAGCGGGTAGCCAATGACATTGCCTGCCAGCGAGAGCAGCAAGGGGCCGCGTTGTGTGGCTTGAGGCCAAGGCGCGCGAACGGCGATCAGGTAGATGGCCGACAGGCCCCCCGCCAGCGCAGCGCGTGCAAACGTGACAAACCAGGGGGACAGTTGCGGTGCATCGACCGTGCCGGTGGCCAAACGGGTCATGGGCAGGGTGAGTGCAAAAATCACCACACCCAGCAGGCCCAGCCAAAGGCCAAGGTTTTCGCGCTTTGTGAGTTCGTCGGACATGTCTTTCATGGCCGTTTTTCAGACGACACTTTGGCGCAAGCCATTCAAAATCCACAGGGCCGTAGCCACCAGCGCCACCGACATGCAGCGGTTGAACATCAACAAGCGGTGCCCGTGCGCCAGCCAATGCCGCAGCATCGAACCCGCTACGGCATAGGTCAGGTTGCTCACAAAACCATAAGCCACCATGATCGGCAGCAGCATCAGCGTGCGCTCGGTGGCGTCTTCTCGCCCTGCCACCCAGCCCGCCACGATGGCGAGGGCCAGCATCCAGGCTTTGATGTTGAGAAACTGCAAGCCCACACCTTGCACAAAGCCCACTTGCAGCTTGTTGCTGTCGGCTTGCTGCAAGCTGCCGCTTTGCCACAGGCGAGAGGCGAGCCACAGCAAATACCCCGTGCCCAGCGTCACGATGCCCCAGCGCAAAGGCGGCCAGGCCACCACCAAGCCACCCAGGCCGGTGGCGCAAAGCGTGAACAAAATGCCCCAGCCTACCGGTACCGCCAGCACAAAGCGCATGGCGCGCTTCAGACCGTGGTTGGCTGCCATGGCGGTCGACAGCGTGGTGTTGGGCCCGGGGGTGAAGCTGCTGACGGTGGCAAGTACCAATAGAGCGCTGAGTTCAGAGGAGGTCATGCTGTTGAATGTAGCGCCAGAATGCGTAAAGCACCGCTACGATTTTCATGACCGTTCTGGAAACCTTGTTGCGCTGCCAAGCCATGCACTTGCCCGGTTGCCATTCATGGCTTTGCGCAACCGCCTAGCCATTGCCAAATGGATTACCAGCGCATTACTCAAGTCGTGTGTAAGCCCTTGCGGTTGCCATTCGCGAGGTAGCCCACAGCACAATGGGGATTGCTGTTTTTTTGATGGCCTGGGCCTTAGTGCTGGTCTATTGCTATCCAGGCGAAGCCTCGTTGTGGTTGGCACGCCGTTGCCAGCATGCTCGCTGGTGAGGGTGGGGTTTTTCAACGGTTAGAGAGGATTTCCCAGCGCTCCATGGCCGCCAGCAGGAGATCGTCAATTTCGGTGTCGCGCCTAAAAAGTTGTTGCGCCAGTCCTGGATCGCGTTGGTAAACGCTGCCATCGGCCAGTTGCGCACGCGTGAGGGCTTGTTCCTTTTCCAGGGTCTCGATCTTGGCGGGCAGTTCGGTCAATTCGCGTTGCTCTTTGTAGCTGAGCTTGCTTTTGGCGGGTGGAGCTGTAGCGGCCGCAGGCGTGGCCGCCAGGCTGGCTTGTGGTGCAGGTGGCGTGTTGCCATTGCGCTGTGCAGCTTGGGCCCGGATGGCCTGGCTGCGTTTGGACTGGACCAGCCAGTCTTGCACCGAGCCTTCGTACTCGCGCCAGAAGCCGGGTTGATCCGGGGCACTTTCGCAAGCGATGATGCCGGTGACCACGTTGTCCATGAAGGCGCGGTCGTGGCTGACCAGAAATACTGTGCCTTCGTAGGTTTGCAACAGTTCTTCCAGCAATTCCAGGGTTTCGATGTCCAGGTCGTTGGTGGGTTCGTCGAGCACCAACACATTGGCGGGCCGTGCAAACAAACGGGCCAGCAGCAGGCGGTTGCGTTCGCCGCCCGAAAGGGAGCGCACAGGCGATGTGCCCCGCGCGGGAGAAAACAGGAAGTCACCCAGGTAGCTTTTGACGTGCTGGCGCTTGTTGCCGATCTCGATCCATTCGCTGCCGGGGCTGATGAAGTCTTCCAGCGTGGCGTCCAGGTCGAGTGCATCGCGCATTTGGTCAAAGTAGGCCACTTCCAGCTTGGTGCCACGTCGCACTTCGCCGCTATCGGCCTCGAGTTCGCCCAGAATCAGTTTGAGCAAGGTGGTCTTGCCCGCCCCGTTGGGGCCCAGCAAGCCGATCTTGTCGCCACGCAACAAGGTGCCCGTGAACTTTTGGATGACAGTTCGCACGGAGCCATCAGCTTGGGTGAAGCTTTTGCTCACGTCGGTCAACTCTGCCACCAGCTTGCCGCTGGGCACGCCCGAGGCCACTTCCATCCGCACATTGCCAACTTTTTCGCGTCGTGCCGCGCGCTCGCCACGCAGGTCTTGTAGCCGGGTGATGCGGCTTTGGCTGCGGGTGCGGCGTGCTTCCACGCCTTTGCGGATCCAGATTTCCTCTTGCGCCAGCAGCTTGTCGGCTTTGGCCTGGACCACGGCTTCTTGTGCAAGCTGGTCTTCTTTCTGGATCTGGTATTGCGCAAAGTTGCCGGGGTAGGAGCGCAGTTTGCCCCGGTCCAATTCCACAATTCGGGTCGCAATGCGGTCCAGAAAGGCCCGGTCGTGGGTGATCGCAATCACGCTGCCCTTGAAATCAATCAGCAAGTCTTCCAGCCAAGTGATGGCGTTCAGGTCCAAGTGGTTGGTCGGTTCATCCAACAACAGCACGTCAGGGCGGGTCACCAAAGCCTGAGCCAGGGCGACACGTTTGCGCATGCCCCCAGACAAAGTGTGAACCAAGGAATTCGGGTCCAGTTGCAGCCGCTGCAGTGTTTCGTCAAGACGTTGCTCCCAGCCCCAGCCATCCCGTGATTCGATCTGGCCTTGCAAAGTGTCCAGGTCGCCCCGACTGTGCGTGTAATCGTCGATCCATTGCACGACCTCGGCCAAACCTTCGCGCACGGACTCAAAAATCGTGTGCTCTGGGATCAGGATGGGCTCTTGTGCCACATAAGCAATGCGTACGCCCTGTTGCAAATGCAGTGACCCATCGTCAGGGCGCTCCATGCCTGCCAATATCTTGAGCAAGGACGATTTGCCCGTGCCGTTGCGGCCGATCAAGCCGATGCGCTCGGAAGTTTCCAGGGAAAAATCTGCGTGATCAAGGAGTGCGACATGGCCAAAAGCCAGAGAAGCGTTCAAAAGTGTAAGTAAAGCCATGGCCGCATTATCCGGGCGGGGTAGACCAAACATTGGCGAGGGGTTCAATAAATTTCAAAACAGCACAAAAGCTGTGCCATAATCGAGGGCTTCGCTGCACACAAGTGATGTTTCCAAAAAACAAAACGTGGCGGGGGGGGAGTTATGAATCTGAACTTGTTGATGCAAGAAAATTTTCAAAAACTTGACGCAGACTTCAAAACTGTGTCATAATTCAAGGCTTCGCTGATCGCAGCGTAGCAAAACAAGGTGATGCAAGTTGCCTGGGTTCTTTAAAAATATACAGCCGATAAGCGTGGGCGTTTGATGGTGATTGCCAAGTTCTTCGGAA
>NZ_JBIKHV010000069.1:0-12848 GCF_044361985.1 Limnohabitans sp.
GTGCGGGGGCCTGCGCCGTAGATCACGCCCGGGATGCCACGTTCCACGTACAGACGCACATCGGTGTAGAGCGGGGTGCCCAGGGCCGGGATGGCTTCACCAAAGACCTGTTGGCCGTGTTTCTGAATGGCGTCGACCAGCGGCTGGTTGCCGGGCAGGGGCTTCATGGCGTTGGCCAGCAGCATGCGACGGATGTCGACATTCAGTTGCTTGCCGCCGCGGGGCGGGTTGAAGCTTGCGGCCGCGTCGGCAATGGTTTTGCGGATGGAAGCCTCGACCTCGGCCGGGTTTTCTTCGGGGATCATGCGGCGGTCGAGTTTGAAGCTGACTTTGCCGGGCATCACGTTGGTGTTGTTGCCGCCTTCAATCAAGCCCACGTTCAAATACGGGTGGGTGATGCCCTCGACTTTGGAGGTAACTTTCAGGTATTGCGCGTTCAGCGCGTGCAGGGCGCTCAAGATGTGCACAGCGCCTTGCAGCGCGTCGGTGCCGCTGTCGGGAATGGCGGCGTGGGCCATTTCGCCGTGCACCGTCACTTCCATTTGCAGGCAGCCGTTGTGTGCAGTGACCACCTGGTAGCTGAAGCCGGCAGCGATCATCAGGTCAGGCTGGGTCAGGCCCTTGGCCAGCAGCCAGCCAGGGCCCATTTCGCCACCAAACTCTTCGTCGTAGGTGAAGTGCAGTTCAACGCCACCCTTGAGTGGGGCCTTGAGTGATTCCAGCGCGCGGGTGGCAAAGGTGAAGGTGGAGAAGTCGCACTTGCTCACGGCGGTGGCGCGGCCGTACATGGCGCCGTTGTGGATCTCGCCGCCGTAGGGCGGGTGCGTCCAGCCTTCGCCCGGTGGCACCACGTCACCGTGGGCGTTCAGGGCAATGGTTTTGCCTTCACCGTACTTGCGGCGAACGATCAGGTTGGTGATGGTTTCCAGACCGTAGGCTTTCACCTCCGATTCGGGCACAGGGTGCTTTTCGGCCTCAAAGCCCATGGGTTTGAGCAGCTCTGCGGTGCGCTCGGCGTGCGGGGCGTTGTTGCCAGGTGGCGTGTCGGTGGGCACCTGCACCAGGGCTTGCAAGAACTTGACCTGTTCGTCAAAGTGCGCATCGATCCAGGCGTCGAGTTGTTGGTATTGGGCTTGGGCTTCGGTAGCGCTCATGACAGTTCCTGAGAGAGTTGGTTCAAAACATGTGTGAAGGCGTCGACACAAAGCTGCATGTCGCAGCTGGTGGTCGATTCGATGGGGTTGTGGTTGATGCCTTGGTTTGCTCGTTGGTGGATTCGGCCGTCAGTGTCTTGCTGACCATGGCCTTGCCCTCCAGCTCGGGGTGGGCACGGATCAGGCCCAGTTGCGCGTCGCGACTGGCTTGTCCCAACACCTCGGTCATGGCGTGTTTCAGGTGCGCCAGCGATCTGAAGGGGCGGCTATTTAAAGCTTGTTCGGCGATCCACGGTGTGTGCTCATACAGGCCATCCAGCATGTGCGCTGCATCGGATTGCGCAGCGCTGTTGAGTTGTTCAAGGGTCAGGGCCATGTTCAGTCCATGTAAGGGTGGGTGGTTTTCCAATTCGTTTCACTTAAACAGCCTCGGCAGCCACACACGAGGTGGTTCGTTCCGATGCCCATCGTCCCGGGTATGTTGTCGTCCTGGCACCGAGTCATGCTGCGCATCAACCATTCCACGGTTGATTCAGTTGTTGCTCTGTCTATGCTGTTCGCTACAGTTTGGCCAAATCAAAAATCAAAGCCAAATTATTGTATACAATTTTGTGGACGAAATGTATTTTGCTGGTTTCTGCTCGTGCAGATGCGACTGAAGGAGGCATTTTTTGGTGATGAATAACCTGCAGTCCTCATCCGTTGAGATGCTGCTGAAGCCCAGCATGGCCGATCGGTCATTCTGGGGGTGCGATTGGATTCGGAGAGACTCGTGAAGACCGTAGCCCGAAAGGCCAGAGCCAAAAAGCTGAACAAGAACCCACTGTGAAATCTAGGGTTTCCACTGATTTTTTAGCTTTTAAAAGTGTATACACTTTAGTGGACAAGTCGCAGCGGCGCATGAATCGGCCTCCAAACCGATGATGTTCGCGACATTAATTCTGCTCACAGCGCCCGCGGTGGTGAGCAGGTTGGAGAACCGTTATGGAAATTTATTTTCTTGACTGGGCCAACCTGCTCCTGCGCTGGTTGCACGTCATCACCGCCATCGCCTGGATTGGCTCCTCGTTTTACTTTGTCTTTCTGGACAACAACCTGCAAAACCCCAATTCACCAGATTTGCTGGAAAAAGGTGTGGGCGGTGCCATGTGGGCGGTGCACGGTGGCGGGTTTTACAACCCCCAAAAATACATGGTGGCGCCCCAGAAAATTCACACCAAATTGCATTGGTTTTATTGGGAAGCCTATTCCACCTGGCTCAGCGGCTTTGCACTTTTTACCGTGCTCTACCTCTGGAACGCGGGCACCTTCCTGATCGACAAATCCCTGATGGATTGGACGCCGGTTGTGGCCGGTACAGCGGCTGTGGGATTTTTGGTGGCCTTCTGGGTTGTTTACGACATCACTTGCCGTGTTTTCGGCTTTCGCAAAAACGGTGAGCTGATCGTTGCGGGCTTGATGATCGTAGTGGTGGCCTTGGCATCCTGGTTGGCGAATCACTTGTTCGCAGGCCGAGCAGCCTTCTTGCTGGTTGGTGCCATGATCGCCACAGCCATGAGCGCCAACGTTTTCTTCTGGATCATCCCCGGCCAGCGCAAAGTGGTGGCGGCCATGACTTCAGGAGGCACCTATGACGCCGACTCTCTGGCCATCCATGGCAAGCGTGGCAAGCAGCGCAGTGTTCACAACACCTACTTCACGCTCCCCGTCATCTTTGCGATGCTGAGCAACCACTACAGCTTTTTGTATATGCACGAGCAGCGCTGGGTGCTGCTGTTTGCGATGATGCTGGCCGGAGCCTTGATACGCCAGTTCTTTGTTCAGCGTCACGCCTTTCATCTGGGCCGCGCAGCCAACCCTTGGCCATTTGCAGCTGTGGGCTTGGTGATGATTTTGAGCGTAATCGTAGCCATGAAGCCCGCACCTTTGGCGACTACGGCCGCTACGGCTGACAACGCAGCACCCGTGGCATTTGAACAAGTCAAAACTGTTCTTGAGATGCATTGCTACATGTGCCACGGCGAGGCCGTTCAAATGAAGGGCATTCGACTGGATCAGGCCGCCTCAGTCAAAGCCAATGCACAAGCTGTGTTTCAGCAGGTAGCCGTTACACGACAAATGCCGATGAACAACGCGACGAACATCTCCGAAGAAGAGCGCCGCCTGATCAAGCGGTGGTTTGTGTCAGGTGCCTCAGTCGATTGATGGGTAGTAATGACGTGAAAGAAAAAGGCCTCCGGGGAGCCGGTGCCTGAGTGTAGAAACTGTAACTAAATTGGAGACGAAAATGAACGATACAACTGTTCACCCAGTAGACGAGCGACTGCCCACGGGCAAGCTCACTGCGCTGGGCCTGCAACATGTGCTGGTGATGTATGCCGGTGCTGTGGCTGTGCCCCTGATCATTGGACGCGCCCTCAAGCTCAGCCCCGAGCAGGTCACGATGCTGATCCAGGCCGACCTGTTTTGCTGCGGCCTGGTCACCTTGATCCAGGCCTTTGGCGCCACCCAGTGGTTCGGCATCAAGTTGCCAGTCATGATGGGTGTGACCTTTGCCGCCGTGGCTCCCATGGTGGCCATGGCTAATGCCACACCCGGCGTCGAAGGGGCGGGGCTCATATTTGGCGCCATCATCGGGGCCGGGGCGATATCCATTTTGCTTGCACCGGTGGTCAGCCGCATGCTGCGGTTCTTTCCGCCTGTAGTCACCGGCACCATCATCGCGATCATCGGTATCAGCTTGATGCGTGTGGGCATCAACTGGATTTTTGGCGTTCCTGTAGGCCCCACTGCACCTCAGATTGTTAACCCTGAACACGCTCAGTGGCTCGCCACTGTGAAGACAATGGCCGGTGCAGCCGTTCAGCCTGCAGCCGATGCAGCCGCTGCAGCAGCAGCCACCGTACCCGCAGTGCCGCCAGGCCTGGCCCTGGTGGGTACAGTGCCCAACCCCAAGTACGCGCAAATGCCGCACATCGCGATCGCTGCCGTGTCGCTGCTGTCGATCATGGTCATTGCCAAGTTTGCACGCGGTTTCATCGCCAACATCTCGGTGCTGTTGGGCATCGTAATAGCCGCCGTGATTGCCACGGTGATGGGCTACATGAACTTCGACAAAGTGGCCAAGGCCAACTGGTTTGACCTGGTGCTGCCTTTCGAGATCGCCACTCCGGTATTCGACCCGATCCTGATCCTGACCATGACCCTGGTGATGATCGTGGTGATGATTGAATCTACAGGCATGTTCCTGGCACTGTCGGACTTGACAGGCAAGAAGATTGACCAAAAACAACTGTCTGCCGGACTGCGCGTGGACGGTCTGGGTACCTTGATCGGTGGAATTTTCAACACCTTCCCCTACACCAGCTTCTCGCAAAACGTGGGCCTGGTGGGCGTCACAGGTGTCAAGAGCCGCTTTGTCTGCGTGGCCGCTGGCGTGATTTTGTTGTTGCTCGGTCTGTTGCCAAAAATGGCTGCTTTGATCGAATCGCTACCCACCTTCGTGCTTGGAGGTGCGGGTCTGGTGATGTTCGGTATGGTCGCCGCTACCGGTATCCGCATCCTGGGTTCGGTCGATTACAAAACCAACCGCAACAACCTGTTCATCGTGGCCGTCTCGATCGGTATCGGCATGATCCCGCTGATAGCGCCACGTTATCTGCAGTGGTTCCCACACGGTCTGCACCCGCTGATCGAGTCGGGCATCTTGCTGGCTTCGTTGACTGCCGTGTTGCTCAATCTGTTCTTCAACGGCGCCAGTGGTGACAACCGCGATGCCATTGAAGCTGCTAAGCAAGCTGACTCACACTGATGGATGAATAAATGACGGAAGGCCGGCCACGCGCCGGCCTTTTGTCTTTGAGCAACATGCCATCACATCACATGTCGGGCAGTCCCCAAACAGAGGACGAAGTCAGAGTCAACTTGGCTGCAGCCTACCGTTTGGCAGCATTGGCGGGTTGGGATGACACCATCTACACACACCTGTCAGCCTCAGTGCCTGGGCAGCCAGGTTTGTATTTCATCAACGCTTTTGGCCTGTGCTTTGAAGAAGTCACGGCCTCCAACCTGGTGAAAGTCAATCTGCACGGTGTGGTGGTTGACGGGTCCGACAGTCAGGTGAATCCAACCGGGTTCACAGTCCATGCAGCGGTTCATGCTGCGAGGCCGGACATCGAATGTGTCATTCACCTACACGCACCATGGGGGGTCGCCCTGTCCATGTTGCCGCAAGGCTTGATGCCCACATCGCAATGGGCGATGAGGCTGTACGGACGACTGGGTCGCCATCGCTATGAAGGCCTGGCCTTGGGCGAATATGAACAGCAAAGGCTGGTCAACAGTCTGGGAAGTCTTGACGGACTGATCCTGGACAACCATGGGAGTTTGACCGTAGGTCGAACCGTTGCTGAGGCCTACATGCTGATGCACATTTTGGAGCGGGCTGCGAAAGCCCAATTGCGTGCGATGGCCGCAACAGGCGGCTCGTTGAGGGCTGTTCCAGATGCATTGGCACTGAAGACTTATCAGCAGTGGATTGGTGATGGAAAAGAGCTTGATGGCGATGCTGAATGGCCAGCGCTTCTGCGCAGACTCGATCGCCTGTCTCCAGGCTACCGAAACTAGACATTCCACAGGCTTGTCACAAGCCTGATTCAAGTAAACCAACCAAAAAGGAAAACCAGATGCCCACCTTGCGTGTCGAACTGTTTGCAGGCAGAACACCTGAACAAAAAGCCCAACTGGCCACAGAATTGACCGAGGCCTGCGTGCGGGTCCTCGGCGGTGAGCCTGCTGGCGTTGATGTTGTGTTTTACGACATTGAACGCCACAACTGGGCTACAGCAGGAAAACTCTGGATTGAGTCCAAGTCCTCGACGGTTGAAAAAAGCTAAGGCAGGTGTGGATGTACGAGCCTTTGCTTCTCTTTTACGTTGGTATTGTCCTGACGCTCAATGGCTTGTGGATGCTGGAGAAAATTGCCGATCAGGAAATCCTGATCATCAATTTTTTGGTCGGCATATTGTTCTTGCGGATCGCAAACGAGCTGGCCTTCAGTGAGGCCGCAGACGAAAAGTCGATTCAGCAAGCCACTTTCTCCTTGATGTTTGCCTTCACCTACATGTGGGTCGCTTTGAACAGGCTCATGAACAATAACGGACGTGGTCTGGGTTGGTTCAGCCTGATGGTCGCCGTCACTGCGCAATGGGTGTCGATTGGGATGTTGGCATCCGCAGGCACAGACCTGTGGAAAATCTGGAGTGCAGTGTCGTGGACAGCCTGGGCTTTGCTTTGGTTGTTGTTCTTTTTCCTACAAGTCATCCAAGCACCCTGGGCACGCCTGACGGGCTGGATATCCATTATTCAAGGTGTATTGACAGGCTGGTTGCCTGCGATGCTTCTCTTCAAGGGCTGATCGACTCGTCTTGTCAGCATCAACCGTCAAGTCCCGATGGTCGCCCACCAATTGGGACCGAACTGGCCTTGCAGCCAGGTGATGAAGAGCTTGACCTTGGCAGGGACCAGGCGAGGAGAAGGGAACACGGCGTGCACCTCCTGCTGAGGCAGCTTCCATTGATCAAGCAGACTGACGATTGCCCCAGATTCGAGGGATTTGTGCGCCACATACAGGGGCAAGGCGGCGATGCCAAAATTGTGGCGAGCCGCAGTCAGCAGCATGGAGAGGTTGTTGGAGCGCAGCCTGCCACGGACGGCAATACTGGCCACATCGGCATCACCACCACTCAATTGCCAACGATCATCACCTTGCACAGAGCTGTAAATCAGGCAATTGTGCTTGCCAAGATCAGCCGGCTTTTTGGGGCGTCCGTGCTCTTTGAGGTAAGCGGGCGAGGCCACCAGGATCCAGGGATTAACACCTAGATAGCCCGCACCTAATGAAGAGTCCGCCAGCTTTCCTAGCCGTATGGCGACGTCGACGCCTTGCTCCACCAGATCGACATAACGGTCTTCGCAATTGAGTTCGATCTGTAAGTGGGGATTCATTTGCATGAATTCCATGACCAGGGGGGCCATCACCCGACGCCCGAAAGCCACTGAAGAGCTGATGCGGATTGCCCCCTGTGCCTGTGTTTGCAAGAGTGTGCCTACCGATTGCGCCTCATCGGCAAGGTGGCATATCGTTTTGCATTTTTCGTAATAGAGCAGACCAATTTCGGTCGGGCTCACGCCATGGGTGGTGCGATGCAGCAAGCGAGCGCCCAACTGCTGCTCCATGCGGTTGATTTGCTTGGTAGCTGCAGGTTGGCCAATGGCGGCTTCAGCAGCTGCTTTGCTGAAAGATCCGAGATCAACGACGCGGACAAAGAGCCTGATTTCGTGAATTTTTTCCATTCAAGTATTCCACCACGGAATAAGCATCATGCGCAATAGAGACGTTCCATAAAGACATGTGCCCATGCACCATCACGTCATTGCAACAAAAAACTTTCTAGGAGATTTGCACATGGCAAAGATGAAGGCCGCACTGGCGGCAGTTCTGGTGATGGAAAAAGAAGGCGTGACCAAGGCGTTTGGCGTCCCTGGCGCTGCGATCAACCCTCTTTATGCACAAATGATGGACCGAGGCACCATCGGTCATATTCTGGCGCGTCATGTGGAGGGCGCATCCCACATGGCCGAAGGTTACACCCGTGCAGTATCCGGAAACATTGGTGTGTGCATTGGCACCTCAGGGCCTGGCGGCACCGACATGATCACTGGGCTGTATTCGGCCCAGGCCGATTCCATCCCGATTTTGTGCATTACTGGCCAGGCCCCCAAGGCACGTCTGCACAAGGAAGATTTCCAGGCTGTGGACATCGCCTCGATCGCCAAGCCGGTCACCAAGTGGGCCACCACAGTGCTAGAAGCTGCTCAAGTGCCTGGTGTTTTCCAGCAGGCTTTTCACCTGATGCGCTCGGGTCGTCCGGGCCCAGTGCTGATCGATCTGCCCTTTGATGTCATGCAGACCGAGATCGAATTTGATGTGGACACTTACGAGCCCCTGCCGGTTTACAAGCCTGCTGCCTCGCGTAAGCAAATCGAAAAAGCCATCGACATGTTGTGCACCAGCGAGCGCCCACTGATTGTGGCGGGTGGCGGCATCATCAATGCCGATGCCAGCGATCTTTTGGTGGAGTTTGCAGAGATCATGGGCATACCCGTGATCCCGACACTCATGGGCTGGGGCACCATTCCCGATGACCATCCCTTGATGGTAGGCATGTGCGGTTTGCAGACCAGCCAGCGCTACGGCAACGCCAACATGCTGGCCAGCGACTTTGTGGTGGGAATCGGCAATCGTTGGGCCAACCGTCACACGGGGTCGACCGATGTGTATTGCAAAGGGCGCCGATTCATTCATGTGGATATCGAGCCCACACAGATTGGTCGAATTTTTGCCCCTGACTACGGGATTGTTTCGGATGCGAAGGCTGCGCTGCAAAAGTTCATTGAGGTGGCATTAGAGCTGAAAAGCAAAAATGCGTTGCCCAACTGGTCTGGATGGGCCAAGGAATGCCTAGGCCGGAAATCCTCACCCGAATTCCTTCGCAAGACTAACTTTGACAGCGTGCCGATGAAGCCGCAGCGCGTTTACCAGTGCATGAACAATGCCTTCAGCCGTGACACCACATATGTCTCCACCATTGGTTTGAGCCAGATTGCCGGTGCCCAGTTCCTGCATGTGTATCACCCACGCCACTGGATCAATTGCGGTCAGGCGGGTCCATTGGGTTGGACTGTACCTGCAGCTCTGGGTGTGCGTGCGGCTGACCCCAAGCGCGAAATCGTAGCCTTGTCCGGCGACTACGACTTCCAGTTCATGATTGAAGAGATGGCCGTTGGCGCGCAGTTCAAATTGCCCTACATCCACATTCTGGTCAACAACAGCTACCTCGGTCTGATTCGCCAGTCGCAGCGTGGTTTTTCGATGGATTTCTGCGTACAGCTGGGCTTCCAAAACATCAACGCAGATCCTCAAGATCCCGCTGGACAAGGTTACGGCGTTGACCACGTCAAAGTGGTTGAAGGCCTCGGCTGCAAAGCCATTCGTGTGATGCGCCAGGAAGAACTGGCCCCTGCGATCGAGCAGGCCCGAGCATGGATGGCTGAGTACCAAGTTCCAGTTGTCATTGAAATCATTCTGGAGCGCGTGACCAACATCGCCATGGGTACTGAAATCGACAACATCATCGAGTTCGAAGAGATGGCGACCAGCAAGGCAGACGCGCCAACAGCCGTAGCCGTTTCGATGCTGGATTGAGATAGCCATTCACTGGAGTAGAACAACATGACCAAATTTGCAGCCAATTTGACCATGCTCTTCACGGAGCGTCCATTTCTGGATAGGTTCGAAGCCGCAAGCCATGCGGGTTTCAAGGCCGTGGAATTTCTGTTTCCGTACGCTTGGCCAGCAGCTGAAATCAAGGCACTTCTGGTCAAACATCAGCTCAAGCTGGTGTTGCACAACCTGCCTGCAGGCGATTGGGATGCCGGTGAACGCGGCATCGCCTGTCACCCCAAGCGTGTGAGTGAGTTTCGCGAAGGCGTAGGCCGTGCGATTGAGTACGCCACCCAATTGGGTGTAACGCAGCTGAACTGCCTGATCGGCAAGGTTCCACAAGATGCCAGCCAAGTTCAGATCGATGAAACTGTGATCGAGAACCTGCGGTTTGCAGCTAACGAGCTCAAAAAACATGGGATTCGTTTGCTCATCGAGCCGATCAACACATTCGACATTCCCGGCTTCTACCTGCATGGGACTTCGCAAGCGTTGGCGCTGATTGACAAGGTCAGCTCAGACAACCTTTTTGTTCAGTACGACATTTATCACATGCAGCGCATGGAAGGTGAAATTGCTGCCACCTTGTCCAAACACCTTCAGAAAATCGGGCATGTGCAATTGGCTGATAACCCAGGCCGTAACGAGCCGGGGACCGGCGAACTGAACTATAGCTTCTTATTCAAACACCTCGATGCCATCGGCTACGACGGCTGGATCGGATGTGAATACAAGCCATCGGCCAAGACCGAAGACGGACTCGGCTGGATCAAAAATATCGCAAACTGAGAGGGCGAAAACATGAGCAACAACGCGAACAAAATTGGTTTCATTGGCCTTGGCATCATGGGTGCTCCCATGGCGCTGAACTTGATGCGTGCGGGCAATAAGTTGTTTACACATACCCACGGTAAAACACCCGACATCCTGGCTGAAGGGGGCGCAACCCTGTGCACCACCAACAAGGGTGTGGCAGAGCGTTCCGACATCATCTTCATCATGGTGCCCGATACGCCTCAGGTTCAGGAAGTTCTCTTTGGCGAGAGCGGGGTTGTGCACGGCCTTAAGCCTGGCAAGATCGTGGTGGACATGAGCTCAATTTCCCCGATTGCCACCAAGGAATTTGCTGCCAAGGTCCGCGCCAAAGGTTGTGAGTACCTGGATGCACCGGTCTCTGGTGGTGAAGTCGGGGCCAAAAACGCCACGCTGTCCATCATGGTGGGCGGCAATCAGGAAATCTTCGACCAGGTCAAGCCACTTTTCGAATACATGGGTAAGAACATTACCCTCGTGGGTGCGGTGGGTGACGGCCAGACGGCCAAAGTGGCCAACCAGATCATCGTGGCATTGAACATCGAAGCGGTCTCAGAAGCCCTTCTTTTCGCTGCCAAGGCGGGTGCCAATCCTGCCAAGGTGCGCGAGGCCCTGATGGGTGGCTTTGCCTCTAGCAAGATCCTGGAGGTACACGGTGACCGTATGATCAAACGCACGTTTGATCCAGGTTTCCGCATTGAGCTGCACCAGAAAGATCTGAACTTGGCACTGTCCACCGCACGCGCATTGGGCGTGGCTTTGCCCAATACCGCAACAGCTCAGGAGTTGTTCAATTCGTGCGCTGCTCACGGCGGTAAAGCATGGGACCACTCGGCCATGGTCCGTGCCCTGGAAAAAATGTCGAATTTCGAAATTGGTCAGCAAGCATGAAGCTGGGAGCCGCCAGCCTCATGCGTGAGATGTTCGAGGCGGCCATCGCCTCGGCGCAACCGCAGCTGTGCGTTCCTCCCCATTTGCCTTTGCCCAGCGAAGTCAAAGGGCGTTTGATTGTGATCGGTGCGGGCAAGGCCTCTGCGGCCATGGCTCGTGCTGTGGAAGATCATTGGACAGGTCCTCTTTTGGGACTGGTGGTCACGCGTTATGGCTACAAGGTGCCATGCACCAAAATCGAGATCGTTGAAGCCGCGCATCCGGTACCTGACCAGGCCGGGCTTGATGCGGCACATCGCATGCTGCACCTGGTTCAGGGTCTCGGTTCGGACGATGTGGTCTTGTGTCTCATCTCTGGCGGCGGCTCTTCGCTTTTGCCCCTGCCGCTGGTGGGTGTTTCCTTGCAGGACAAGCAGCAAGTCAACCGTGCGCTGCTGGCCAGCGGCGCCACCATCAGCGAAATGAACACGGTGCGTCGCCACTTGTCGGCGATCAAGGGCGGCCGACTGGCTGCGGCTTGTTACCCGGCCCGTGTCATCAACCTTTTGCTATCGGATGTACCGGGTGATCGGCCTGTTGACATTGCTTCTGGCCCCACGGTGGCTGATCCGAGCACTTGCCAGGACGCACTCGACATCGTGCAGCGTTATGGCATTGCACTGCCTGCACATGTGCTGGGTATTTTGGCGAGCGGGTCCGGCGAATCCGTCAAGCCTGGCGATCCTCGCCTGGCCCTGCTCGAAACCCGAATGATCGCGGCACCTCAGCAAGCTCTTGAGGCTGCGGCAGCGATGGCACATCACCACGGTTACACCCCTTTCATTTTGGGCGACGCCATTGAAGGTGAAGCGCGTGATGTGGGCAAGGTATTGGCGGCCATCGCCTTGCAGACGGCTGTCAAAGGCGAGCCTTTTGCATTGCCCTGTGCTTTGCTTTCGGGCGGGGAGACCACGGTCACTCTTCGCGGCCAGGGTCGTGGTGGTCGCAATGTGGAATGCCTGCTGTCATTTGCCATTGCCACACAGGGACACCCCGAGATTCATGCGCTCATGGGAGACACCGACGGTGTCGATGGCATCGAAGAAATCGCCGGTGCCGTCATGGGCCCGCACACGCTGCGCATGGCATTTGGCAAAGGGCTCAGTCCTCGAGCCAGCCTAGACGCCAACGACGGCCATGGGTTTTTCCAGAGTCTCGATGATTCGGTCATTACCGGACCGACACTCACGAACGTGAATGACTTTCGCGTCATTCTGATCAATAAATGAGGAGACAAAAATGATTCACCGTACACGTCGCGCCAAGATTGTCGCGACGCTGGGGCCTGCCAGCTCCAGCCATGATGTTATCCGCCAGTTGTTCTTGGCCGGCGTGGATGTCTTTCGTATGAACTTCAGCCATGGCGACTTCGATAGCCATTCCATGCGCTTCCAGATGGTTCGCGACATCGAGCGAGAATTCGGCCGTCCCATCGGCATCCTGGCTGATTTGCAGGGTCCGAAGTTGCGTGTGGGTAAGTTCGCCGAAGGCCATGTGATTCTGACCCAAGGGCAAGCCTTCAGGTTCGATCTGGACCTGGCGCTGGGTGACTCCAGTCGTGTCAATTTGCCGCATCCTGAAATTTTTGCGGCTTTGATCCCAGGTACGGATTTGCTGCTCGATGATGGCAAGTTACGTGTTCGCGTCGAGCGTTGCGATGCCCAGTC
>NZ_JBIKHV010000070.1:0-12626 GCF_044361985.1 Limnohabitans sp.
CACTTCCAAATAGGCCTGCAAAGTGCGCAGGGACAACTCCATTTCCTCTTTGTTCAACTCCTGTTCACTGGACTGAAGCAACGCCTTGGATTTTTGATAACCAGCACCCAAGGCCTTTCGGTAGAGGGGCTGGCGTACCGACAGCGTCGTATTCTCACTGACAAAATTGGTGGGAGGAAATGACGTGGCACCACTGGTCTTACGGTTGCCATCAAAGCGGCTATAGGACAAAGAAGCGTTAGGCAAAAGCTGCCCGTAAGCCTGCTCCATCTGGGCGCGTCTGACCGCCAAGTCTTGGCGAGCCATCTGCAAGCGCGGATCATTTTGCCTGGCCAGTTCAGCAGCCTGTGCAAAGCTCAGAGCTTGAGCCGCACACCAGCTATGACCAGCCAACCACAACAGGCCCACTCCGGTGCGCACACCGATTCGCACAAAAGGGCTCCAACGTGTCACTGTCACTCCTCTTTCATGGACGCGGCCATGCGTTTGATCAACGGGTGCAGCAGGTACTTCATCAGGCTGCGCTCACCCGTTCGAATGATCACCTCTGCTGGCATTCCAGCCTGCATCTGCCGATTGCCCAGCTGACGCATCCCCTCGGGCGTGACCTCCACCCGGGCCAGGTAATACGTAGGCGTTAGAGAGGGAGGCTGATCCGTCAACAGGTCATTTGAAATTGACTCGACACGGCCACCAATCACCAACTGAGGCGAGTGTGAAAATGACGAAAAACGAATATCCACAGCCTCTTCGGCTCTCACCTTGTCGATCAAATGCGGCTGGATTTTCGCTTCGAGGATCAACCTTTCATCCTGAGGCACGATATCCATGATCTTTTGCCCTGCCAGAATCACACTCCCCACAGACTGAGTCATCAAGCCCACCACCTGGCCCTCATTGGGAGAACGAATTTCAGTGCGCATCAAATCCAACCGAACGGCTGTCAAACGCTTTTGCTCTGCATCGACCGAACGCATGACCTCAGTGAGCTGAGTTTCAACCTCTTTGGCGAACTCCTGTTGGCGTTGCTTCATGCGCTGCTGAATCTCTGCAATTGCGCTCCCCAGTCGTTCAATATTGGCTGCAGCATCCGAACGCGACCCGGTCAAGTCTGCAATCTGCCGCTCCAGGTCCCATCCACGCTGACGCGTCAGGTAACCCTGCTCAATCAATTCGCGCGAACGATTGAGCTCATCCCCAATCAATTGAAGCTGCACACCGCGCTGAGTCCAAAGCTCAGTAGCCCCCTTGCGCTGAGCCTTAAGGCCTTGCACCGATTGCTCAAAAGCCTGCATCTCGGCGCTCAAAGCTGACTGCCGAGATGCAAACAAATCCAACTGGTTGCGCATATGGTTGGCCACCAGCGGATCCGAATCGGCCGCCAGCAAGTCGGGGTGAAATTGCAGCGTTTTTTGCCCCGTTTTTTCAGCGAGCAAGCGGGCTTGAACCGATCGCATAGAGAGGTACTGATGCCGCGATGACTCGTACATGGCCACCGCATTGCTGTCGCTGATACGCATGAGCAGTTCACCTTCTTTGACCAACTGCCCCTCTTTGACAAAAACCTCTTTAAGAACGCCCCCACTGGGATGCTGCACAGCCTTGCGCTTGGTCTCAATGGCCACAGTGGCACTCGAGGGCACACCCTCGTCCAACGGAGCCACCATGGCCCAAAGCACAAAACCGCCTAAGCCAAGCAAAAGCGACCACACGCCCAGACGTATCGTCCCACCAGAATCTCGGTATTTGCGCTTTTTATCGGTCACATCATCAGCTTCTTGGGCTGGCTCATCAAAGTGATTCATGAATTGATTCTCTATTCTGGTCGTTTAAGGATTTGCAGCAGCAGGTGGCGTGGACTTGGGAGCAGCCGAGGCATCGGCAGCGGCACGCTGACGCAGGCTCTCCAGCAACACTTGCGCTGGCATATCACGCACCAAACGACCATGCTCCATGACCAGAACCCGATCACAGGCCTGCAGCATGGAAGGCCGATGACTGATAACAAGAACCGTACAGTTGCGTTTTTGGCGTATTCCCTCAATCGACTTGAGCAGCGCCTTCTCGCCGGCATCGTCAAGGTGCGCATTGGGCTCGTCAAGTACAACCAGCAAAGGGTCGTCATAAAAAGCACGGGCCAAAGCGAGTCGTTGGCGCTGCCCCCCCGAGAGCAACTGCCCCGCTTCGCCGACGGGTGTGTCGTACCCTTTGGGCAACATCAAGATCATGTTGTGCAGTTGCACCAATTGCGCTGCTGCGACAATTTTTTCGGCTGACTGGCTGTCGTAACGTGAGATGTTTTCTGCAATCGTGCCCTCCAACAACTCAATATCCTGGGGCAGATAGCCGATCACACTGCGGTCACACTGGTCAATAGGCACATCACCCAAAAGCACCTGTCCCTCGTGTGGTGGACTCACACCCATGATGATCCTCGCCAGCGAAGACTTGCCAGCGCCCGAATGCCCAACCAGCGCCACCACCTCACCTGCAGCCAGGTTCAGGTCCAAGGGATGGACCAAAGGCTGAGCGCGACCAGGCACCTCCAGCGAAACGCCACGCAAGGTCAAGCCACCTTGCTCAGGCATACGCTGCCCCTCAAAGTCCTGCTGCCCATAAGTCTCAAAAAGAGTATTAAGCCGCTCATGGCTCTCGCGAAACTGAACAAAACCGCGCCAAGAAGACACCAGCAACTGCAAAGGCTGCAGCGTCTTGCCCAGCAACAGATTGGCCGCCACCATCGCACCGGGCGTAATCTCACCCTCAATCACCAGCAAAGCCCCCAGCCCCAAAATCAGTGACTGCTGCGAGAACTGAGAAAATTTGATCACCAACATCTGGCGCTGCGTGCTGGTTTGCGAGCTGAGATGCAAATCCAGGTAAGCCGTGTAACGCTCAAGCCAGCGCTTGGTGAGCGTGGACCTCATGCCCAACGCCTCAATCAATTCTGCCGAACGGAGTTTGGCCAGCAGAAATCGACTCGACACCATATTGGCAGCGCTCACTTCTTGCATCCTGCCCGTGCTGGCTCGGTGAACCCACACAGTCAACAACACCTGTAGCAACGCAAAGGCCAACGCTGCCAAGCCAAGTTGGACATGCAGCATAAAGCTGACCACCAAATACACAGGTACCCAAGGCAGGTCAAAAAACGCGATCGCACCATTACCGGTCAGGAACTGGCGGATCACCACCAAATCGTTGATGCACTCGCTCGGATTGAGCGTGCGCGAACGCAAGTGCGCCAAAAATCCGGAGCGAAAAACACGTGTACTAAGCCGATCATCCAGCTGCAGACTCAGCCTCACCAAAAGCTTAGAACGCAACCACTCGGCCAAGGACAAAAACACATAAAGCAGCACCGCAATGCTGGTCACAGCGATCAGCGTGAACTCATTCTGGCTGATCATCACCCGGTCATAGACCTGCAGCATGTACAGGGTCGGCAGCAGCATGAGGATATTGCTGACTGCGCTGAAAAAACCCACCCAAGCAAACTCACGCTTGAAAGTTCGCAGAATTCGACCAATTGGACGATCGCCCCAGGCCAGCGCCGTCAACAAACTGGCTTTGGTGTCCGTATTCATGTGCTCACCGCCTTGCTGGCCTGCTGTGCAGCCTGCTGCTGACTTTGACGAAGTGCTTGCAGCACCTGGTCGCGTGGGCCGAAAGCCTGTTGAGCACCGTCCTTGAGGATCAGCACATGATCGACCACCGACAACAACCGGGTCTTGTGCGACACGACCACCACAGTCACCCCGCGCTCCCGCAGACGCGTGATGACCTGTGCCAGCTGCACCTCACCCACCTCATCCAGACTGGCGTTGGGCTCATCCATCACCACCAGTCGCGGCTGCCCATAAAGCGCACGCGCAATCGCCAAACGCTGGCGCTCCCCGCCAGAAAGACGCGGGTTTTGCTCGGTAATCTCGAAGTTTTCGCCCCCCTCGATCGATGCCAACCACTGCCCAAGCCCCATCAGCTCAATGACCTCATCAAGCTTTTCGCGATCAGGATCGGCAAATCGGCAAATGTTCTCAGCGATAGTGCCCTCCAGCAACTCAACCTCCTGCGGTACATAACCCACATAAGGCCCCAGCTCGTCTTTATTCCAAGCAAACACATTGGCACCGTCCAAACGCACAGAACCCGCTGCCGGCGCCCAAACCCCCACAAGAGCCTTGCACAAACTGGACTTGCCTGCCGCAGACGGCCCCAGCACCATCAGGGCCTGCCCGGGCTGCAACGCAAACTGAACGCCACGCAACACCATCTGGCGGCTACCCTGGGGCACGAGACTCAGACCCTCGACACTCAACACCCCCTTAGGAGCAGGCAACGGCATCGTCTGAGGCTCGGGCGGCAAAGCAGCCAGCGCCAAGTTCAGGCGCTTATACGCCTCCAAAAAACCCGCCAGCATGCGCCACTGGCTGGTGATCATCACCAGTGGTTGCAAAATGCGCCCCCCCAAAATGGAGGCCACGATCATCATCGCACCGCCACCGGAAAACAGCCCCTGAAGCGTCAGCCAACAGCTGAGCCCCAAAATCAGCGATGCCTGCATGTTCTGGATGAACTTGGACACAGCACTGTTAAAGCCAGCATGCTCCGAGGCTTCTGCCTGCATCACCAAGAAACGGTCCTGCTTTTGCAGCCACTGGTCATGCATGGTTTTTTCCATGCCCAGTGCATGCACAATTTGTGCCCCACGAAAAGCACCCCCAGCAAAAGCCGTGCTCCTTTGCGCTTCCTCACCCGCCTGCTCAAAAGGCTTTTGGATACGCCGCTCACTCATGTAGCTGATGGCAAACTGAATCAACGCACCGATCAAGGCAAAGTGACCCAACAGGGGGTGGATCAGGTAGACCAGGATCAAAAAGATGATGGACATCGGCGCATCAAAAAACGCAGTCGCTGCTGAAGACCCCAAACTCTCTCGCAAAGTGCGCAAATCGGCCAACAACTGGCTGGGGTGAAAAGGCATCCTCAGCAGCTGGGCACGCATGCCCAGCGCCAACAACCTCAAACGCAATCGCTCCTCAATCCGAGTGGCAGCCGCCACCAGCAACTCCAAGCGCACATGCTCAATGATTTCCAACAGCATGTACATCGCCAAAGCCAGCACAGTGAGCATCAACAAAGTGCGCTCGTTCCGACTGTTGAGGACTCGGTCGTACACTTCCATCATGTAGCCCGTGGGCACCAATGAAAGCAAAGTCGTCAATAACGTAAAAAGTAGCACTTTCTTGAACAATGGGTATTGTTCAACCAACGCCTGCTTCAATTCATTTTCTGAGGCCGACGAAGCGGTCGGAGCGCTGAGTTTTTTCATTCAAGCTGTACCCAGCAAATGGGTAGAATTTCTAATCACCAAAAGTACCACATTCAATACTAACATGGCCTCAGAATCACTAAATGTCAAATCTATCGCTTTGCGATATTGGTCTGTTGAAGACCGTCTAACGGTCGTGGTGAGCCTGCAAGACGGCTCCAATCGAAAACTTTGGTTGACACGTCAACTGACACGTTCACTGATCGACGCGGTGGGAAACTTGCTCGACAAAAGCTACCAGGAAGTCCCTTTGGCAGGTTCCGAGCAAAAAATTGACAAGACTCTGGGTTTGCAGTTCGAGCAGCAAGAAGCCAACGAAATCAAGGCCCAAACACCTTCGCAACCCGCCAACTCTGCCAATGAGAGCCAAGAACCCCGGGACGATGGGCTCTGCACCACCATTGATTTGGCAAAAACAGGCGATTTCAAGTGGCGTTTGGGCTGGAAAGCCGCCCTGGGACCGGCCTACCCGATGCAACTCACCCGCATCGAAATGCACCAGCTGCTCCAGTTGCTGGTGCGCCTGCAGTCACAGCAAAAATGGGACATCCAGATAGCCTACCCCTGGATCAACACCGAGGTATGAGACCAGCAAAACCCACCTCAAGCTGCCTGAGAGAGGGGCTCGGCCATAGCAGTCACGGGCCATTTTTGACGGTAACGCTGCAGACCCTGTCGCCACGACGGCGAGCCAAAACTCCCGCCACTTACATGCGTGACACCGCTGGTGATGGTGCCCAAACGAAGGCCTGCGGCACCCGCACTGCGGCAAAAGTCAAGATCGTAAAAATGAAAATCAAAGCGCTCATCAAAGCGCACCCCAGCGTCCAGCAAAGTACTGCACCGCGCCGCCAGCAAAACCCCATCCAGCAGGGCCACCTGCGCGGGTGCCGGGCCGTAAAGTGAAGGCGTCCCAAAAGCCCGGGGGCCATGACACACCACACCGGAAAGGTGACCGCTGTCCCAGGCCATCTGATCATTTTTAAAGGCCCACGAAGGGGCTTCGGGCAGACAGCGTCGATTTCCTGCCAAGCCCACCACATCGAATTGACTCAATCCATCCAGCAAATGCTGAACAAAGTAAATGTCATCGATCCAAATATCATCGTGCATAAAGACCAGCACCGCGTCCCGAAATGACGGCGTAATGACTCGGTTGTAGATGGTGGGCAAACCCACCTTGTTGTTGGGCGCCAATGCCAGACGCACTTGCGCCCCAAAACGCACACGCGATACAGATTGCCCTGTGGGGGTGACAGCAAACTCCGTCACATCGGCACGGGTGGCACACACAAATATCAGGGACTGTGAAGATTTCAAAGCCAAAGCATCCATTAAACTTCTTAAAACTTTAACACATAACGCGTTTTTGATAATTTTGCGAATTATTCAATGAATTCAACGTCATCTATCGACAACAGACAGCATTTACTTTGGGTGGCACTTTTGGTAGTTTGGGGCCCTTTTTACCGAGCGCTCGTAGACAAAGGATGGATGGTCCTTGGCGGTCTGCCACTGGTTGGGCAATGGGCCCAACTGCAAAGCGTGTCTGAACTTGTCTCAGCCCCTGCCTTTGCCGGAGTAGGCATGGGGCTGACGGTGCTCACTGCGCAAAGACCCCGCGAAGAGCACACCCCTTTGCTGATCAGCGCCTGTTTGTTGGGCACCGCTTTCACAGCGCCACTGCTCATCTCTGCTCTGTGTTGGCCTGATCTTCTTTCGACCTGGCTGCAACTAGATCACGCGACACGACCGGCTCTGGCCTGGGCCGCCATATCGGGTTGGAGCGGTCTGGTCTTTGGGCTTCTCAGTGCTTACTGCCTGGGTCAGCACCGCCTGCGACTGGTGCTGGCTTTGGCCGTGATCAGTGGTCTGCCCTCTTTGTGCGCCCTGATTCTGAATGCGCTGGAGGCCCAGGGCGCAAGCGCGCAGCAGGCTCTGCTCGATGTTTTACAAGTGATGGTTGTGGTCAACGCCCTGGCCATGACCGCCTTGCTTGCAGCCTTTACCCTATGGCTTCGCCGCACCACCAGCGCACTGGATCAACTGAAACAATCGATGCGCCGCGTGGCCATCTACGTGCCCGCGGGCTTGTCCATAGGCCTGCTCACACCCCTGTCTGCCATGGCCATCCGCAGCAGCCTGGCACACCAAATCGACTGGCAAGCCGCAGGCACCGCCACCGCACTGTGGCGCGCTTCGGACTGGATCTTGAGCAGCGCCAGCGCATTCCTTTACTACCACTACCTGCCCAAACTCAGCCAGTGGGCGCAGGCCGGGCAACTGCGCCAACAACTGCCCCAAGTCATGCGCCGCATGGTGCTGCCCTGTGGCGCCTTGCTGCTGGTGCTGTGGTTGTTGCAGACATCGGTGTTGCCCTTGCTGTACGACGAACGGCTACAAGCCAGCCCTGCGGTGACTGCCGCCATGTGGGGCGGAGACCTTTTGCGCATTGTGGCGGCTGTCTTTCTGTATGCCCTGTTTGCGCTGCACGCCAGCAAAACCATTGCTTGGGGTGAGTGGCTCAGCCAGCCCCTGCTGGCCCTGCTGCTGGTCATGGGCGCAGCCCAAAGCCTCATTTACACGGGAGTAGCCCACATGGGCACCTATGCCTTGTATGCCGTGGTCAATGCCTTGGCCGTGGCGTGGCACCTTAGACAATGTCACAGTCGGCCAATTTGACGCGCGTACTAACACATGCTCACGCGATAACCAGCAAGGCTTTGATTTTTGCCCTGACATGGGCCATCACTGAGGCGGAGGCGGCCGCCTTTTTCTTCGCCTTTCGAATCTTCCAATCGAGCGATTTCACTTGATCAGACAAAACTGCACCGGGAACCCCATCAATCTCAAGCACCACCTCAAACGGATGTCCCTTGACTTTGGTGCTCATGGGGCAGCACACCATCAGGCCTGTTTTACCGTTGTAGCTTGCCGGACTGACGACCAACGCAGGGCGGTGGCCAGCTTGCTCATGTCCGGCCTGGGGATCGAACGCCAGCCAAACAACATCTCCGGCATCAGGCACATAGCGAGGCGATGCCATCAAAGCGCCTCTTTGCCCAACGGCTTGCCGAAGCTGACCTCCGCATGGCCATTTTTCGGGGTGATTCCAGCGAGCAAATCATCCAAGTTGTATTCCACATGCTCAGATGGCTCAATCACGATACGTCCACGACTGACGGTGATCGTCACCTTCTGCTCCAGGCTCAAGGCTGCATCCTTCAGCGCCAACGCAGGCAACCTCAGGGCCGGGCTGTTGCCCCATTTTCGAATGACCGCTTCCATGATGACGTCCTTTAAATGTTTATACATTGTAGACACGCTCTTGCCGCGCGTCAACGCATGGGCGCCTTGCCTTAATGTCACCCCGGGCGAAGACCCGGGGTCTATCTGCAATGCATCTTGTGTAGGCGCCACCACCAACAACACAGCAACCCTGCGGTTCATCAACAGGGCCTTGACCCGGGCCGGAAGCCCCTGACAGGTCAAGTGCACAGGCACAGGCGCTTGACCCACACCGTGCACGCAGCAAGTGCCTTCATCGCTTGTCAAATAGATGCCTTGCTGCGTTGAAGCCAAATCAGCCATGCGGCCCAAAGCCTCTTGCCAAGCCGATGCCCCGCCCACAAAGACTTCCACCGGAATGCGGCCATCGCCGTGCACCAAACCACGCAAAAACTCAGGGGTGTATTTTCTGGAAATCTCGCCCCCACCCAGCAAAGGCGCGTGGTTCACTTCGTTGATGATCGCCCCGTTCTGATGCCAGGGCTGGGTGATGTCGCTTGAAATCACATCCACCCCCGCCACACTCAAACCCAACAACTGCACCGCCTGCAATGCGATGGCCAGATTGTCCGGATGCAACTGATGGGTCACCTCTTCGTCCCAACCGCCCCACTGGGTGGACTCGATGTCTCGCAAATGAATGCGCTGCCCAGTTGTGGGCACCAACGCCCAACCCAGCCCCTGCTGCTGCAGGGCATGCAATGTCAAGTCATCCCGCGGGTAAGGCGGCTCGCGCAGCCAAGGGGCGCGTTCGTTTTCGATGGCTTGCGCTTGGTCAACCAGGGCCACCACCGTGTGCACCCCATCGCCGAACACCGAGCGCGGCCAGCGCTTGACCGCGTAGAGCAATTTGCCATGGGCGATCAACAGCCGGTGACAAACGCCCTCGACTTGTTTCTCCACCAAGATCCGGCCCGATTTGCTGCACTGCTGCGCCAAAGCAAAAGCCTTGTGCAACGCAGCCGCATCGCGCACCTGCACGCTGACGCCCTCGCCCCTTTCACGATCCGCAGGCTTGACCACCACGGGCCAGCCCAAACGCTCGGCTGCAGCCAGGGCATCGCCCTGGGTTCTCACCAATTGGTGGACGCCAGCAGGCAAACCCGCACGCCGCAATAACAGCGCCGACACCGCCTTGTCTTGCGCCACCCTCGCTCCTATGGCGGAATCGGCCACCGTAGCGCTGCGATCGACCAACTGCAAATGCTTGCCCCAACCCAACTGGTAAACACCACCGCCCAGATGCATGAAAGGGATCTGCATCTGGTGCGCCACGCGCATGACCTCAAAACTCGATTTGCCACCCGCCACCTTGGACATTAAGGGCGCGATGAAATCTCGCTCGATGGCGGCATAGAGCTGGGCCACAGCACTTTTGGATACCGGCTGCTGAGCCAACTGCGCAAGCCAAGTGGCGGCGCAACTGACGGCCAGGCGGTAAACATCGGGGTGGGTGTTGTCCAAAAGCGGGAGTTCGGCATGGACGATGTACTGGCCTGTGCTTAGGTCATCCGTGTCAACAAGTGACACATCCAGCACTTGGCCTGCATCAAATATGGGCAAGCGGATGGCTTGTTGCAGATACCGAACCACCAACAGGCAGCCAACAGCCAAGCGATACGGCCCAGAACCGACTTCATCTGGCAGCTCATCTTGCGAAGCGCCAAACACCTCAATGAGCCAATCTGAAAGATGTGTGTTCTGCACAACCGATGAACAGCTCAACGCGAAGCGAACTGACAACACTGGCGTTTGAAATTTCATTTCATTCAAATTTATGAATTTATCGAGTTCAGTGATTAAAATAATTAGGATGAAAATTCACCCAGTCATACTTTGCGGAGGCTCTGGGACCCGGCTGTGGCCCTTAAGCCGTAAAAGTTTCCCGAAGCAATTTGTCCCGTTGATTGACGGGCAAAGCCTTTTGGAGCTAACCCTGGGCCGTGTGGCTGCCTGGAACAGCACCATCACGCTGGTCGCATCTGAAGAGCACCGATTCATGGTGCTTGACTCCCTGCTCAAACTGAACCTGCAGGGCCGCATCGTACTGGAACCCGAAGGCCGCAACACCGCCGCTGCCATGGCCCTGGCAGCCATTGCGGCACCCAAGCCTGAGGATTTGCTGCTCTTTTGTCCGGCAGACCACTTCATCCCCGACACCCCTCTGTTTCAAAAAACCATCGAAGCGGGCGCGGCCGCTGCACTGCAAGGCCATTTGGTCACCTATGGCGTCATGCCAACATCTCCCAGCACGGCCTATGGTTACATTGAGCGTGGCCAAGGCCGCGCAGACGGCAGCGCTGAAGTGTTGCGATTCATAGAAAAACCTGATGTTGCCAAAGCGCAGCAGCTCTTGCTGGGTGGCCAGATGCTCTGGAACGCAGGCATTTTCTTAAGCCGCGCCGATGCCCTGATTGCTGCACTGGAACAACACGCTCCGGACATCCTTCAAGCTTGTCGGGAATCTATGGCTCAGGCCACGCAAGAGCCAGAGCATGGCTTCACACGACCAAATGCCAAGGCCTTTCTGCCCTGCCGCTCACAAAGCATTGACTACGCGGTGATGGAACAACACCAACACGTGTGCGTGGTGCCCTTTGCAGGGCAATGGAGCGATGTCGGCAGCTGGAATGCGGTCGCCCAACTCACGCCACCCGATGAGTCTGGCAACCGAACCGTGGGCCAAGGACTGGCGATAGATAGCGAACGCACCTACATTCACGCGCCGCACAGACCTGTGGTGACGCTGGGCACACATGACCTGCTGGTGGTGGACACCCCTGATGCGGTCCTGGTGGCCCACGCCGACATGGCCGAAGACGTGAAACAACTGGTGTCTTTGCTTGAACAACGCCAGATTCAGCAAGCACTTACGCACCGGCGGGTGGCCCGCCCCTGGGGCTGGTACGACAGCCTGGACCAAGGCGAGCGCTTTCAGGTCAAGCGCATCGGCGTGAACCCGGGCGCATCCCTGAGCCTGCAAAAACACCACCACCGCGCAGAGCACTGGGTGGTGGTCAAGGGCACTGCAGAAGTCACCCGCGACGAAGAGGTCATGTTGTTACAAGAAAACCAGTCCACCTATATCCCACTGGGCAGCGTGCACCGTTTGCACAACCCGGGCAAGGTGGAGCTCGAGATCATTGAAATTCAGTCCGGCAGTTACCTGGGAGAGGACGACATCGTCAGGCTGGAAGACCAATATGGTCGCACGCAAGGTCAGTGCGCATGAGCCCAAAGATTTACGTTGCGGGACACCGCGGTATGGTCGGCTCGGCCATTGTCAGAACCCTGTTGCAATCGGGTCATCCAGCAGAGCGCCTGGTTTTGCGCACTCACAACGAGCTGGATCTGTGCAACCAGCAGGCTGTACGTGAGTTCATGGCTGCAGAAAAACCAGATCAAATTTATCTGGCTGCCGCCAAAGTGGGTGGCATACACGCCAACAACACCTACCCCGCCGAATTCATTTACGACAACCTCATGATGGAGGCCAACCTGGTGGATGCGGCCTTTCGCTGTGGCGTCAAAAAGCTGCTCTTTTTGGGGTCCAGCTGCATCTATCCCCAATTGGCGCCGCAGCCTATCCTCGAAAACGCGCTACTGACAGGCCCACTTGAACCCACCAACGAACCTTATGCGATTGCCAAGATTGCTGGCATCAAGCTGTGCGAGAGCTACAACCGTCAATACGGTGCCAGCCATGGCATTGACTACCGCAGTGTGATGCCCACCAACCTATATGGCCCGGGCGACAACTACCACCCAGATAACAGCCACGTGGTGCCGGGCCTGATACGCAGACTGCATGAAGCCAAATCGAACAATGCCCCATCTGTCACGGTCTGGGGAACAGGCTCACCACTGCGCGAATTTTTGTACGTGGATGACATGGCTGCAGCCTCTGTGCATGTGATGAACTTGCCTACAGCTGCCTATGCGCAGCACACCCAAGCCATGATGAGCCACATCAATGTAGGCAGCGGTCAGGAAGTGTCCATCGCAG
>NZ_JBIKHV010000151.1:0-3850 GCF_044361985.1 Limnohabitans sp.
TAGTAGTCGGTGGTTTTGTACAAGAAGTCTGCGGTGTCTGACAGGACGACAAAGCCGTGAGCAAAGCCCGGTGGCACCCAAAATTGTTTGTGGTTGTCTTCGCTCAGCTCCACCCCTGCCCATTGGCCAAAAGTGGGGGAGCTTTTGCGGATGTCGACCGCCACATCAAACACCGCACCGCGCACCACGCGCACCAGTTTGCCTTGGGGCTGCTGCAACTGGTAGTGCAGGCCACGTAACACGCCTTGGGCGCTGCGGCTGTGGTTGTCTTGCACAAAGTGCACATTCAAGCCGGTGACCTGGTTGAAGTCTTGCTGGTTGAAGCTTTCAAAAAAGAAGCCCCGCGCATCGCCAAATACCTTGGGCTCGAGGATCAGCACATCAGGGATATGGGTCGGGGTGACGGCGTAGGGCATTACTTCAGCAAGTTCAGCAAATATTGGCCATAGCCATTTTTGGCCAGCGGCTGGGCCAGCTTTTGCAGCGTTTCAGCGGTGATCCACTTTTGGTGGAAGGCGATTTCTTCGGGGCAGGCGACCATGAGGCCTTGGCGTTTTTGCAAGGTGGCGATGAACCCGGCTGCTTCGAGCAGGCTGTCGTGGGTGCCGGTATCTAGCCAAGCGTAACCACGGCCCATGATTTCGACCTTGAGCTGGTTCAGTTCAAGGTAGCGTTTGTTCACATCTGTGATTTCCAGCTCGCCACGGTGCGAGGGCTGGATGTCTGCGGCGATGTCGCAGACTTGGCTGTCATAGAAGTACAGGCCTGTGACGGCGAAGTTGCTCTTGGGATCTTTGGGTTTTTCTTCGATGCTGAGCGCGCGTTGCTGGGCATCAAAGTCGACCACGCCATAACGTTCAGGGTCGTGCACATGGTAGGCAAACACGCTGGCCCCTGTGCTGCGTTGGTCGGCGTTGTCCAGCAATTTGACCAGGTCATGGCCATAAAAGATGTTGTCACCCAAGACCAGTGCGCTGGGGTCTTTGCCCACAAAGTCTTTGCCGATGATGAAGGCTTGCGCCAAACCATCAGGGCTGGGTTGCACAGCATATTGAATGTTCATGCCCCATTGGCTGCCATCGCCCAAAAGTTCAGTAAAGCGCGGGGTGTCTTGCGGGGTGCTGATGAGCAGCACGTCTTTGATGCCCGCCAGCATGAGCGTGGTCAGCGGGTAATAGACCATGGGCTTGTCGTACACCGGCATGAGCTGTTTGCTGACCGCTTGCGTGACAGGGTACAGACGGGTGCCAGAGCCGCCTGCAAGGATGATGCCTTTTCTTTTTGTCATGCTTTTGCCTTTACATGTTGACGACTTACCCATTCGCAATAAGCAGCACTCAGTAGGCTAGGGGCTTTAATGTGAACTGATGACACGGTTATGGCAGTTGTTAATTGCATTAAAGGTTTCGCTAAACACAAAGTTATTCACACAATTTATGTGTTTTGGATGTTTAGCTGATGGCTCGCTTGGCCAGTAAACCTTCATGCAACAAATGGACTTTCACCCAACTGGCAAGACGTAAAGAGCTTATTTTATTTGTTTTTGCAGGCTACCGCAGCCCCTTCGTCTTTTTATACGGGGGCGCCACAGGCTTTGGCGTTGCTTGCTTGCTTTGTAATTAAAACTACAAAGTCAATCTTTTTGAAGGCTGGCTTGCATCAAAAAGACTTTTGATTTTAAGGGGTATCCAACAAACCCAACTTACAAACATCAACTTTATAAATATAAAAACCAAAAGAATCAGAATGTGGGGTCGCCCAAAAACCGGTCCCAGTTCGCTGATCGGGCGTCTCAAGCAAATGCCGCAGTGCCCTAGCCCGCCGACGCATCGGCCCCGGTTTGCCGGGCATGCACTCTGGCCGCCCATGCCACCAGCAGCAGCACCGGCAAACCCATCCAGGCGGTGGCCGTGAAGAAGCTGGCGTAGCCGTAGGCATCGACAAACTCACCCGAAAAACCCGCCACGAACTTGGGCAGCAGCAGCATCATGGAACTGAGCAGCGCGTATTGGGTGGCCGAATAGCTGATGTTGGTGAGCGATGACAAATAGGCAATGAAGGCGGCCGAGGCGATGCCGCTGGCCAGGTTGTCGGCCGAGATGACCCAGATCAGGGCGCTCACGTTGTGCCCCACCCCGCTGAGCCACACAAACAGCAAGTTGGTGCCTGCGCTGAGCACCGCGCCCAGCATGAGGATGCGCATGACGCCCCACCGTGCCGACAGCACACCCCCCACGAAGGCCCCCACCAGCGTCATGACCACGCCATAGACCTTGGTCACGCCGGCCACTTCGGTTTTGGTGAAACCCATGTCGACATAAAACGGGTTGGCCATGATGCCCATGACCACATCGCTGATGCGGTACACCGCAATCAGGGCCAGCAGCCAAAGCGCTTGCCAGCGGTAACGTTGCCAAAAGTCGGCAAACGGGTCCACCAGAGCGCCTTGCAGCCATTCGGTCAGGTTGCGCGCTGGCTTCAATGGCACGGTCACTGGCTCAGGCGAGCCCAGCACCATGAGCATGCCCGGCAGCATGCTGGCCGCCATGACCAGATAAGCCGTCTGCCAGGCCGTCTGTGCATAGCCCGAGGCCTGATCGCCCTGGGCCCACGCAGCGATCCACAGCACGCCAGCACCCGCCCAGATCATGGCCAGGCGATACCCGGTCTGGTAGCTGGCCGCCAGAACGGCCTGGGCGTTCACCTCGGCCGACTCGATGCGGTAGGCATCGAGCGCAATGTCTTGCGTGGCAGAGGCCACCGCCACCGCCAAAGCACAGGCCACCAAGGGGCCCAGCAGCTGCGAAGGGTCGTTCAGGGCCATGCCCACCAGACCGACCGCGATGACCATTTGCGACAGCAGCAACCAGCTGCGCCGCCGCCCCAGTTGCCGTGTCAGCCAAGGCAAGGGCATGCGGTCCACCAGCGGCGCCCACATCCACTTGACGCCATAGGCCAAGCCCACCCAACTCAGGTAACCAATGGTGCTGCGGTCGATGCCCGCCTCGCGCAGCCTGAAGCTGAGCGTGCCCAGCACCAGCAGCAGGGGCAGACCCGCCGAAAAACCCAGCGCGAGCATGCGCAAGCTGGCGGGTTGCACATACAGCCTCAGCGCCTCTCGCCAGGTGCGCACCGTGCTCGGCGAGGGGGTGGCTGCGGGAAGGGTCGCTGTGGGGGTGGTGGGGGGTGCGGTATCGGCCATGCAGCGATTATCTGACGCCTGTGCATGGGTCGGGCCATCTTGAACTTGGGCAAATCGTTATCATTTGCGAACTATGTGCTTTATCTGCAACTTCAAAACCCAGCCTGACGACGCAAAGGCATCAGGGGCCCCCCGATGGCAAGCCCGGCGGGCTTTCATGCTGGCCGCGGGTGCCACAGCGGCTGGTTCGGCCTTGGCCCAGGTGGACGTGGGTTCTTCGTCTGGCTTGCGCAAACTGGTGCCGGCCGAAACGCTGGAAACCTCGGCCAGACAACAGTATTCGCAGGTTCTGGCAGAGGCTCGGTCCAAGGGCGCGCTGGCCCCCGATGGCCACCCGCAACTGCAACGCCTGCAAACGATCGCGCAAAAACTCATTCCACATACGGCCCAATGGAACCCCCGCTCACGCGACTGGAAGTGGCAAGTCAATCTGATCGGCAGCCAGCAAATCAACGCCTGGTGCATGCCTGGGGGCAAGATTGCTTTTTACACCGGCATCCTGGACAAATTGAAGCTGTCCGATGACGAGGCGGCCATGATCATGGGCCACGAGATGGCACACGCCCTGCGCGAACACGCCCGCGAACGGCTGGCCAAAAGCCAGGCCACCAGCATCGGCCTGTCGATTGCGTCGCAACTGCTGGGCCT
>NZ_JBIKHV010000152.1:0-3831 GCF_044361985.1 Limnohabitans sp.
AGCGGTACTCGCCATGACCATGCTCACGCAGGGCTGCACCCTTGGCGCAGTGGGCGCCCAGGTTGATGGGCGAATCAAAAACCGCCTCCTGGCGTACCCAGACACCGTTCTCGACCACCGCATCGACTGCGCACCCGACCGAACAGTGGGTGCACACAGTGCGTTTGACTTCGACCTTGCCTGCACCGATGTTGGCCAAGCCAGTGGCTGCCTGGGCTTTTTGCACCAGGCTCAGCTGGGATGCAGCCAGACCGACGCCAACGCCCAAACCTGAACGGCGCAGAAAACTGCGTCGGTCCAATGTGGGCAAAGCCTGCGACAAACCACGGCGCAAGCTGTGGATGAAGGGGGAAGAGACAGCGCCGGCCGTGCCGGTTTGTTTTTTGGTCAGCAACATGGAGGGCTCCAGTTGGGTGGGATGAACAGGGATGAAAACAGAAGCAGGATCAGACGCGGGTGGTCTTGTAATACTGCTGAACGTGCTCGCTCAAGGTGTAGCCACCACCCCGAGTGGGTTTGGGCAAGGCAGCAGCGGCAGGTGCCGTCGACTGAACGACCCCGGGCAACACAGCCGTGACTGCAGCCACGGCACCCACAGTGGCAGCACCCGAAAACAGGCCACGACGCGAAAGGGAAGTTGTTTTGGAAGACATAAAGACTCCATTAAGTGATTCACAAGCAACTGGCCAGCTTAGGCAAGGCGCTGCATAGGTCATGGTAACGGCTCGAAGGATTCACCTCAAGCGGAAAACCCTTAGTTCGAAAAGATCTGAGTCAAGCTGGCGACTCCTAAAGAATTCAGAATCTCAAATAAAGCCAACACACACAGAATCAATGCGCTGCGTGTGTTGGCTCACCTTTGGTTTTTTATTTGTAAAGAACGCTAGGCAGCCACAAACCAATCGCTGGGAACATGTAGAGCAAAACAATCGCCAGAACCTGGATCGCCATGAAAGGCAACATGCCTGCGAAGATCTGGTTTAGCGTCACATGCGGTGGGCTGACCCCCTTGAGATAGAAGGCGGCCATGGCGACAGGCGGGCTCAGGAAAGCGGTCTGCAGATTCAAGGCAACCAGCAAGCCAAAGAACAGCGGATCGATGCCGAAGTGCGGCAGCAAGGGAATAAAGATCGGCATGAAAATCACGATGATCTCGGTCCACTCCAGTGGCCAGCCCAGCAAGAAAATAACCACTTGCGCCAGGATCATGAACTGCACGGGTGTCAGGTCCATGCCCAGCACCCAGGTGTTGATGATCTCCTGCCCGCCCAACAACGCGAACGCTGCCGAGAAAATGCTCGAGCCCACAAACAGCCAACAGACCATGGCACTGGTTTTGGCGGTCAGGTAAACCGACTCGCGCAACACCACATAGTTGAGCCGTCGGTAGGCGGCTGCCAGCAACAAGCCTCCCAACGAACCCATGGCCGCCGCCTCGGTCGGTGTGGCCAGGCCAAACACGATGGTACCGAGCACCGCCAGGATCATCAGCGCCAGCGGGAAAAAAGAGCCCAGCAGCATCTTGAAAATCTCAAGCCGCGCGAAGCTGAAGTAGGCATAAAAGATGGCCAGGGCCACTGCGCAACTGGCCAGGCCTATCCAGAAGGAGGTCGGGGCAGCCTGCCGCTCAGCCACGGCCACAGGGGCTTCGGCAGCGGCACTGGCCACAGCAGGCACCTGCTCCTTGACGGGCTCAGCGGTCACCGCATCGGGGGCTGCCTTGGCCGTTGCACTCGATCCAGGAGGCGTTTGCAAGCCATCGGCTTCGGGCTCAGCCAGGCCGCTGACGCTGTCCTCTTCTTCTTGATCCTCAGCAGAGTCTGACAGTTCGCCACCCATGGCCACCACACCCTCCACCACCTCGGGTGGCAGTGGGGCCGTGACCTTGAAATAAATAGCGCCCATGATCGCAGCCACAGCCAAAGCAGGCAGCAGGGCAATGACCAAATGGTTGAGCAGATCACGCATGGGCACGGCCGCATTGCGTTTGCCTTTGATGGCGCCGATCAAGCCTGGCAACACCGTGTTGCTGATGTCCTTGGACACCACTTGCGCAAAGGCAGGCAAAGGCACGATGCGGTCTTCTGCAGACATGGGCGGTGCCAAGTGGGGCTTGATTTTGGCAATCACCACCACGTAAATGACGTACAAGGTGGCCAGCATCAAGCCGGGGAAAAATGCCCCCGCATACAACTTGACCACCGACACGCCTGCGGTCGCGCCGTAGACGATCAACATCACCGAAGGCGGAATCAAAATACCCAAGCAACCACCAGCGGTGATGGCACCGGCCGACAGCTGCACACTGTAGCCAGCGCGCAGCATGGCGGGCAAGGCCAGCAAGCCCATGAGCGTGACCACCGCACCCACGATGCCCGTGGCCGTGGCAAAAATGGCGCAGGTCACGATGGTGGCCACCGCCAAAGAACCCGGCAAGCGGGCCATGGCCAAGTGCATGCTCTTGAACAGTTTTTCGATCAGGTTGGCACGCTCAATGAGGTAGCCCATGAAGACAAACAGCGGGATCGAGATCAGTACATCGTTGGACATGACCGAGTACGCGCGCTGAACCATCAAGTCCAGGGTTTGTTGAACCGCCAAATCGGGGTTTTGGCTTTTGTAGGCGATCCAGGCGAAGATCATGCCCATGCCCATCAGGGTGAACGCCGTCGGAAAACCCAACATGATCGCGACCACCACCAAGGCCAGCATCAGCAAACCCAGATGGCCGTTGCTCATCTCGGAAGGTGCGGGCAACAATACAAAGGCCGACAACACGACCAGGGCCATGATGGTCAGGCCAAACCAGACTTCTTTTTTCATTTGTGAGTTCCCTGGCCAATCACCAACGCATCGAGTTTGGCGATGTCTTCGTCCTTGACGTTGACCATTTGTTTGAGTTTTTCGACATCCACCTCGTCCACGTCATCACCGCGCTTGGGCCATTCGCCTTGTTGGATACAAACAATGCAACGAACGATTTCAACCAGCCCCTGCGCCAGCAAAAAAGCCCCAGCCAGCGGCAAGATGGTTTTGAAGGGGTAGACCGGCGGGCCGTCGGCCGTGATGTTGGAGTGTTCGTTGATGGCCCACGATTCAGCCGCAAAACCGTAACCTGCATAGGCCAAGGCGACCACGCCAGGTATAAAAAACAATATGTAAAGCGTCAGGTCGAGCCAGGCTTGCAAACGTGGCGGGAAAAAACCATAAAGCACATCGCCACGCACATGACCGTTCTTAGACAAGGTGTAGGCACCGGCCATCATGAAGAGCGTGCCGTACATCATGCTCATCACGTCAAAGGCCCACGAATGGGGACTGTCCAAAACATAGCGAGAGAAAACCTCCCACGAGATCATGAATGTGAGGGCCACAATCAACCAGGAAAAAAACTGGCCGATCACGGTGCTGACTTTGTCAATAAAGAGCAACAGATTTTGCATAAGGGAACCACATAAATAAATCAGCCATCCAGGAAGCCTGGATGGCTGAATAGGCTGTCAAAGAAAAATCAACCTTTTTTCGCTGGTGCCGCTTTGGCTCCAAAGAAATGGTTCACCGCCATGCGACGGTTGATGTTGGTGTCTTGATCCCACTTCACGGCGCGTGCTGCAAAGGCTTTCTGCGACTCGACCACTTCTTTGAAAATAGGGTTTTCAGCAGATTTCTTGTTCAAAATTTCGGTCCAGACCTTCAACTGCTCTTGCAAGATCGCGTCGGGTGTCTTGAAGAACTTGACCTTGTCTTTGGTCTGCAATTCCACATAATCTTTGGAATAGCGGTCGATGGCTTTCCAAGACATGTCGGCCGAGGCGGCTTCTGTGGCGATCG
>NZ_JBIKHV010000071.1:0-12458 GCF_044361985.1 Limnohabitans sp.
CCAGTCCATCGTGATGTCGTCCACCACCTCCACCGAGCAGTCGGGCCTGTTTGCCCACCTCTTGCCCACTTTCAAGAAAGCCAGCGGGCTGGACGTGAAAGTGGTGGCGTTGGGCACGGGCCAGGCGCTGGACATGGCGCGCCGTGGTGACGCCGATGTGGTGTTTGTGCACGACCAGGTGGCGGAAGAGAAATTTGTGGCCGACGGCTTTGGCCTCAAGCGCTTGCCCGTCATGTACAACGACTTTGTGCTGATCGGTCCCAAGGCCGACCCGGCAGGCACCAAGGGCAAAGACATCGTGGTGGCTTTGGCCAAGCTGTCTGCCAGCAACACGGCGTTTGTCTCGCGGGGTGACAAAAGTGGCACCCATGCGGCGGAGTTGCGTTTCTGGAAAATGGCCAAATTAACCGATCAAAAAGGCAGTGGCTATAAGGAGTGCGGCTGCGGCATGGGCCCGGCCTTGAACATTGCAGCGTCTTCGGGGGCCTATGTGATGGCAGACCGAGCCACCTGGCTCAACTTCAAGAACCGCGCCGATCTGGCGGTGTTGGTGGAGGGCGATCAGCGGTTGTTCAACCAGTACGGCGTGATGGTGGTCAATCCCGCCAAGCATGCGCACGTCAAGCAAGTCGATGCGCAAAATTTTGTCGACTGGATCACCTCCGCCGCTGGCCAGACCACGATTGCCGACTACAAAATCGGTGGTGAGCAGCTGTTCTTTCCAAACGCGAACAAGTAAGGCTCAGTGTCTGGGCTCGCCGAGCTTGCGGTAAACCGTGGCCCGGCTGATGCCCAAGCTTCGGGCGGCTTCGGCCACATTGCCCCGCGCCTGGTTGACGGCTTCACGGATCATGTCGGTCTGCCTGTCCTTCAGGGGTTTGGCGGTTGCGTTGGACAGAGCGCCGGCCTTGACGGGGCTCACAGACGCTGAAGTGTTGCCATAGCGCAAGGCTTGGGTTTGCAAGCGCAAGCCTGACCAAAGCGGCAACTCTTGGGTGTTGCCCGAATGGCCGGCGGCGTCGAACAGGTTTTCCCAGGGTGAGGCAAAAACATCGCTGGCGTGCAGCGGCTGGCCGGGGGTCGCAGGGGACAAAGACAGCATTTGCCGGGCGGTGGGGTTGGCGCCCAAGATATGGCCATCGGGGTCCAGCGTCAGCAAGCCATCGCTGTCGTCGCCCGGCTGGTTGCCAGGCCAATTCAGACGCAAGACCAGGGCATGTGCGCTCGACAGCAGCCAGCCGTTTTCGATGCTTCGGGCCGAGCGGCGCACCAAATGCTTCAGGGCTGGGCGCTCCGTGGTCTCAATGCCTGTCAGGTCGAGCATGCCCGCGCACAAACCGTCCGGACCAAACACGGGTGCGCCTGCGCAACTGTAGACACTGGTGTCCTGAAAGAAGTGCTCGCCGCGGTGCATCCATACGGGCTGAAGTTCGGCCAGTGCCGCGCTGATGGCGGTGGTGCCCACGGCCTTTTCAGACAAATCTACGCCCACACGGGCAATCACCCCGGCGCGGCGGTCTTGCCGGTCGACTGGGCCATGCACATCCACCACGATGCCCTCGGCATTGGTCAGGATGGCGAAATAGCGGATGTCGGCAATCGCCCGCGCCAACTCGGTCAATACGGGCTGGGCAGCTTGGACCAAAGGGCCGCTGGCCTCCTGCACGCGGCGCATGTGCTGGACCGACACGGCGTCAAAACCCACAGACTTGGCGGGTTGCAGGCCCATCGCCAGGCAGCGCTGCCACGACTGGGTGATCCAGGGGGAAACGCCAGCGCCTTGGGCAACAGAACGCCCCTGAAAAACCAGTTCACGGGCCTGTGCAATCCGTTCCAGGCGGTCGCTTGTGAGTGAAGTCAGGGGCATGTCAGGTGTGTATCAAGCTGAGAATTTCTGAAGGAACCCTGGTGAACCTAGGGTTAATCCGCATCATATTGCAAGCGCATGCCAACACAATGGCTATGCATTCTGATTCATAAGCGTGGGCTTGAACAGCCCGCCACCTCACAGGAGATCCCCATGCAGAAAGTCCTGCACATCAACCCGGACAAATGTACCGGCTGCTTGCAGTGTGAAATGGCCTGTTCTTTTGAGAACTACGGCACATACGCCACCTCCAAATCACGCATCAAGGTCTTTGACTTCCACCACACCGGTAAAAAGGTGCCTTACACCTGCACCCAGTGTGATGAAGCCTGGTGCCTGCATGCCTGCCCTGTGGAAGCCATTACCGTGGACAAAGCCACGGGCGCCAAAGTGGTCAACGAGTCGACCTGCGTCGGGTGCAAAGTCTGCACCATCGCCTGCCCATTCGGCACCGTGAACTATGTGCAAGAGACCGGCAAAGTCCAAAAGTGCGACCTGTGCGGTGGCGATCCGGCTTGCGTCGAGGCTTGCCCCACCGGCGCCATCACCTTTGTCGACGCCAACTGGACCGGCATCGACAAAATGAAGCAGTGGGCCGACAAGTTGGGCAATCAGCCTTCAGCCTCTTAATTTAGCCGCTTAAATCAAGCACCTGCAAGGAGCATCAACATGTCTTGGGCTGGAAAAATTCTCCGCGTCAACCTGTCCGCGGGCACCGTCAAATCCGAACCGCTGAACATGGCGTGGGCACGTGCCTACATCGGCTCTCGCGGTCTGGGTAGCAAATACCTGATCAACGAAGTCGACCCCAAAGTCGACCCGCTGTCGGCCGACAACAAGCTGATCTGGGCCACTGGCCCCTTGACCGGCACCATGGCCTCCACCGGTGGCCGCTACACCGTCATCACCAAGGGCCCCCTCACGGGTGCCATCGCCTGCTCCAACTCGGGCGGCTACTGGGGTGCCGAGCTGAAAATGGCCGGTTGGGACATGATCATTTTTGAAGGCGCATCGGCCACGCCGGTGTACCTCTACATCAATGACGATGTGGCCGAACTGCGCGATGCCTCGCACCTGTGGGGCCAAAGCGTCTGGAAGACCGAAGAAGTCCTCAAGTCCAGCCTGCAAGACCCGCTGCTGCGTGTCTCGAGCATCGGCAAGGCCGGTGAAAACAAGGTCTTGTTCGCTGCCGTGGTGAACGACCTGCACCGTGCGGCGGGCCGCTCGGGTGTGGGCGCGGTCATGGGCAGCAAAAACCTGAAAGCCATTGCTGTGCGCGGCACCAAGGGCGTGGGCAATATCCGCGACCCCAAGGCCTTCATGAAGGTGACCTTCGAGAAGAAAAAAATCCTCGCCGAAAACGCCGTCACGGGCCAGGGTCTGCCGGCTTATGGCACCCAGGTGCTGATGAACGTGATCAACGAGATGGGCGCCTTGCCCACCCGCAACCACCGCGACGTGCAGTTCGAAGGTGCCAAGGACATTTCAGCCGAAGCCATGGTCACGCCCCGTGCGACCGACGGCAAAAAGCACCTGGTCACCAACCAAGCCTGCTTTGGTTGCACCATCGCTTGCGGCCGCATCAGCCGCATGGATGAAGGCCACTTCACGGTGCAAAACAAACCGCAATACTGGGGTGCCAATGGCGGCCTGGAATACGAAGCAGCCTGGGCTCTGGGCGCAGCCAACGGTGTGAAAGACCTGGAAGCCCTGCAGTACGCCAACTTGCTGTGCAACGAAGAGGGCTTTGACCCGATCAGCTTTGGTGCCACCGTGGGCGCGGTCATGGAGCTCTATGAAATGGGGGTGCTGACCAAAGAGCAACTGGGCATTGACGCCAAGTTCGGCTCTGCCGAGGCGCTTGCACACTTTGCTGAAATCACCGCCAGGGGCGAAGGTTTTGGTATCGAAATCGGCCAGGGCTCCAAGCGCCTGACCGCCAAGTACGGTCACCCCGATTTGTCGATGAGCGTCAAGGGCCAGGAATTCCCAGCCTACGACGGTCGCTCGATCCAAGGCATTGGCTTGGCTTACGCCACCAGTAACCGTGGTGCCTGCCACCTTCGCGGCTACACCATCGCCTCTGAAGTGCTGGGCATCCCGGTCAAGACCGACCCGCTTGAGCACGAAGGCAAACCCGAGCTGGTCAAGGCATTCCAAGATGCCACGGCCGCCTTTGACTCTTCGGGCTTGTGCGTGTTCACCACCTTTGCCTGGGGTGTGGCCGATCTGGCGCCACAACTGCAAGCCGCCTGTGACGACGAGTACACCACCGAAGAGCTGGAGAAAATCGGCGAACGCATCTGGAACATGGAGCGCGAGTTCAACAACGCCGCTGGCTTCACCAAGGCCGATGACAGCCTGCCCAAGCGCCTCTTGACCGAGGCCGCCAAAACCGGCCCGTCCAAAGGCAAAGTGAGCATGCTGCCCGAGATGCTGCCCAAGTACTACGCTGCCCGCGGCTGGGACACAGAAGGCCGCCCAACGGCCGAGACCAAGGCACGTTTGGGGCTTTGAGTTGCATGCCTCTGACTTTGCGGCCAACCACGTTGGCGGGTCTGCAAGGTCTGAGGCTTGATGAACCCTTGTGCAGCGGCCTTTTCGGGCCGCTGCCTGCATTTGGAGAGTGAACCATGCACCACGTCATTTTGGGCGCAGGCCCTGCCGGCGTCATCGCCGCCGAGACCCTGCGCAAACACGCGCCTGCTGACACCATCACCCTGGTGGGTGACGAGCCTGATGCGCCTTACTCGCGCATGGCCATTCCCTACCTGCTGATTGGCAACATCGACGAGCGTGGCACCTACTTGCGCAAGAGTGCCTCGCACTTTGACGACTTGCGCATCACCCAGGTCAAGGCCAAAGTGACGCGGGTAGACGCTGCGGGTAGAACGGTGCAACTGGAGAATGGCCAGTCGCTCGCCTTTGACAAGCTGTTGATTGCCACGGGCTCGCATCCGGTGCGGCCCCCGATTGCGGGCATGGACCTGCCCGGCGTGCACCCGTGCTGGACACTGGAGGATGCCCGCGCCATTCAGGCGCTGGCCAAGCCAGGCGCCAGGGTTTTGCAAATGGGTGCCGGCTTTATTGGCTGCATCATCATGGAATCACTGGCTGCACGCGGCGTCAAGCTCAGCGTGGTCGAGATGGGCGACCGCATGGTGCCCCGCATGATGGGCCCGGTAGCGGGCGGCATGATCCGTGACTGGTGCGAAGCCAAAGGCGTGCAGGTGTTCACCGGCACCAAGGTCGAAGCCATCACCTCGGGCAGCGCTGGCGCTGAAAAAGGCTTGCTCGGCAAGCTGGCAGCGGCTGTGGGCTTGTCTTCAGACGATGCTGGTGGGGCCCTGCAGGTGCGTTTGTCCAACGGTCAGACCGTGGCGGCCGATCTGGTGATCAGCGCCACCGGCGTGCGCCCAGCGATTGGCTTTTTAAAGGACAGCGGCATCACCTGTTTGCAAGGCGTTTTGACCGACGAGCATCTGCAAACCAATGTGCCCGGCATTTATGCAGCAGGTGACTGCGCTGAAGCCTTTGACCTGGTCAGTGGCAAAACAATTGTCAGTGCCATTCAGCCCAACGCAGCGGAGCAAGCGCGTGTCGCTGCGCTGAACATGCTGGGCCAAAAGACCGAGCTCAAAGGCGTCACGCAAATCAACGTGCTCGACACCCTGGGCTTGATCTCCACCAGTTTTGGCAACTGGGAGGGCGTGTCGGGTGGGCAATCTGCGGTGCTGACCGACAAGGCCGCTGGGCGCCACCTGAGCCTGCAGTTCAAGGACGATGTGATGGTGGGCTGCAACAGCGTGGGCTGGACCGAGCATGTGGGGGTGATGCGCGGCCTGGTCGAAGGACAGGTTCATCTGGGCGACTGGAAAGACCGGTTGATGCACGACCCCACCAAGCTGATGGACGCCTACCTGGACTGTGCCCAAGGGCAAGGCCGTTGGAGTGGGGCCGCCGATGCGCGCCGCCGATGAAGTGACAATGGCCGTATGAACATCACTTTCAAACTGTTCGCCACGCTGACCGATTATTTGCCTGCCGAGGCCCGGCGCAGCAACCAGATCAACCTCGATGTGGCGGCTGACGCCAGCATCAGCAAGATCATCGAGCCTTTTGGCATGCCGCCCAAGCTGGTGCATTTGGTGCTGGTCAACGGCAAATACATCGCGCCTGAAGACCGTGGTCAAACCACCTTGGTCGATGGCGATGTGCTGGCCATCTGGCCCCCTGTAGCCGGGGGCTGAGCGCGCCCATGCAGTCCAGTTATGCCGAGCAGTTCCAGCGCGACATGGGCTGCACCGAGGCCGAGTGGCTCGGCTGGCTGCCCGCCGCCATGGGGGATAGCGCATGGCAGCGGTCGCAGGCCACGGCCGAGGCCACCATCGGCGCAGGCAAATTGAGTTTGCGCTGGCAGGTCATGCCCCCTCGCGTGATTGCGCTGATGCGCATGCCTGTGCTGCGGGTGAACTTTGCGTTTCAGGGCTTGGAGGCCGATGCGCGTTACACCTTCATGAAACGTTTTGATTTGTACATGCAGCGTGGTGGCGGATAGCCACTTACCGCACCCACAGCAGTCCCACCGTCTTTAGCCCCAGCAGCGTGAGGGCCAGTGAGCCGAACAAGTGCAGTGACGCTGTGCCCACGGCCAGTGCAAAACGGCCTTGCTGCAGCATAGCCACCACTTCGGCCGAGAAGCTGGAAAACGTGGTCAGAGCCCCCAGAAACCCGGTGACCAGGGCCAGCCGCCAGACTGGGTCCAGTTCGGGCAGCTGCTGGAACACCCCCACGCAGACGCCCACCAGGTAGCCGCCGATCAAATTGGCCGCTAGCGTGCCCCAGGGCAGCAGGCCACTGCTGACGGGGCCAGGGTTGAGCCACAAACCCAATTGCCAACGAGACACCGCGCCCACGCAAGCGCCCAGGCAAATCGCGATCACAGTGAGCATGGAGCGGGTCCTTTCGGCGTGGGCTTAAAGGTGATGAAACACCGGGTTTTAAAACGGCGGGTCTTCGTCATCCGTCCCCGCTGCCGCTGTTGCGACGGTCGAATTGAGCACTGTGCGCAAGGGCTTGGGCAGGGCTTGGTCAGCCGCAGCGGCCCCCAGCTCCATCTCGCCGCCCAAGGCCTCGATCAGGCTGTCAATCAAGGGCCCCAGCAAGCCGGTAGACAAAGCCACATCCGCATCAAAACGGCCTTCTTTTTTGTCAGTGCCCGATTCGTCCATCACGCCGTCCAGAAACTGCAGTTTTTTCAGCTGCAAAGTTTCTGTCAGCACGAAGGCCACACGGCCGTCCCAGCTCAGCGCCAGTTGGGTCGGCAGCTTGCCTTCCAGCACGTGTTTTCGCACATCGTCGTTGGCCAGGTGGTGGCGGGTAAAGCGCACGCTGGCCGCATCTTCGCCGGTGGACTTGAGCACGGTTTCGCGCTCCACCGTCAGGTCGGCAGGCCATTCGTCGGCTGTGCGGGCCAAAAGCCACTGCGTCATGGCCGCTTGTGGGGAGGTCACGGTCTGGATCAGCGAAACCGACAGGCCACCCATCACGTTCATCAACGCCGACATGACTTCGTCGGCCTTGCCCTGGCTGCCAGCGTTCAAAACCAGCCTGCGGTTTTCTAGGTCCATCCAGACCAGCACGGTCGACTGGCGCTCAAAAGCTTGCGGCAACAGCGACAACAGCACATCGTCCATCAGGTCGCGTTTTTCTTTCTTGCCGGGTTTGCGGCCCGTCGCAGCTTCGATCTCGGCGATGCGTTCATCGACCTTGCGCCGCACCACGTTGCCTGGCACGGCCTTGGACTCGATCATCAGTTTCAAGATCCACTGACCTGCCACCGACTCCACCAAAGGGCCGTGGGCTTCACCCCGCGGCGGCACCCAGCCAACAGACTTTTCCTGGCTGGCGCCACACGCCACAAATTCCACCGGCATCAGCGCCGCCTGCACATCGGCCAAAGTGGGCGCAAAGCCCTCGCCGATGCGGTAAACCATCACATTTTTGAACACAGCATTCCTTATCGCCCCAAATGAACAACCCGTCCTCTGGGGACGGGTTGAATCATAGAGGATGCGGCGCCGCTGAAAATCAGAGTTTCATCTGGTTGGGCAGCCACGTCACGATGCCGGGGACAAAATAAATCAGCAAGACTGCCCCCACCATCAATGCAAACATGGGCATGGACACGCGGGCGATGTAGGGCAGTTGTTTGCCCGTCATGCCTTGCAGCACAAACAGGTTGAAACCCACGGGTGGGGTGATCTGGGCCATTTCGACCACGAACACGACGAAGATGCCAAACCAGATCGGGTCGATGCCTGCTTTTTGAACCGTGGGCATCAAGACGCCCATGGTCAGCACCACCATCGAGATGCCGTCCAGAAAGCACCCCAGAATGATGAAAAAAACCATCAAAGCCATGAGCAAGGCAAAGGGGCTGAGCCCCAGGCCGCCGATCCATTCCGCCAGATGCCGGGGCAGGCCGATGTAGCCCATGGACAAAGTCAAAAACGCGGCCCCCGCCAGGATCATCGCAATCATGCAGTACAGGCGCGTGGCGCCCATCAAGGCCTCCTTGAACACCGACCAACTCATGGAGCCCTGCAAGGCAGACAACACCAAAGCGCCCACCACACCCACGGCAGCCGCTTCGGTGGCGGTGGCAAAGCCGGTGTAGATCGAGCCGAGCACGGCCGCAATCAGCAAGACCACCGGGATCAGGCTGCTGGAGGCTTGCAGCTTCTCCACAAAGCTCATGGGGGCGTCGCGGGGGGGGATTTGGTCAGGGTGGCGCAGCGACCAGTAAATGATGTAGCCCGAAAAAAGACCGGCCAGCAGCAAGCCCGGCAAGACCCCGGCGATGAACAGTTGCGCGATCGACACATCGGCAGCCACGCCATACACGATCATGATGATCGAAGGCGGAATCAGCAGCCCCAAAGTTCCCGAGCCCGACAGCGTGCCGATCACCATGTCTTCGGGGTAGCCCCGCCTTTTCAGCTCGGGCAGCGTCATCTTGCCAATGGTGGCGCAGGTGGCCGCGCTCGATCCAGAGACGGCCGCAAAAATGGCGCAGCCGACCACGTTGGTGTGCAGCAAGCGACCCGGCAGGGCTTGCATCCAGGGGGCCAGGCCCTTGAACATGTCCTGACTCAGGCGGGTACGAAACAGGATTTCACCCATCCAGATGAAGAGCGGTAAAGCCGTTAGCGTCCAGCTGGAGGAGGATCCCCAGATGGTCACTGCCATCGCATCCCCCGCAGGCCGCGCAGAAAACACTTGCATGCCCACCCAGGCCACACCCGACAGCGCCAGGCCGATCCACACGCCACTGCCTAAAATCAAAAACAGTGTCAGGACCAGCAGTCCCGTGATCATCAAGTCATTCATGGCGATCATTCGTTGCGCAGCATCTCGCCGCTTTCAGTGGAGACGCGTTGCCCGAAGATTTCGAGCACGAGTTCATCCACAAAGGCCAAGGCAAAAATCACGGTGCCAAAGGCCATGACCAATTGCGGTATCCACAAAGGGGTGGCGTCATTGCCGGTCGAAATGTCGTGAAACTCGACGGATTGCCACACCAGACGACAACTGTAAAAAGCAAACAACAAGGCCAGCAGGCTGGCCAGCACCAGGCTGAAAATTTCAAGGCCACGTCGTGATTGGCCCTTGAACATGCCCAGCACCAGGGTGACGCGGATGTGCTCACCCCGCTTCAAGGTGTGCGCCAGCGCCAGAAAGCCAGCACCAGCCATCAGGTAACCGGCATAAGCGTCGGTGCCAGGTACATGAAAGTGCAGTTGTCGGCTCAGGATGGACAGCAGCACCATGCACAGCATGCCGCACATGCAAAGTGCCGCCAGGGCGGCGGCACTTTCATAGACGGCATTAAGCAGTCTTCTCATCGGTTCAGCGGTTGAACGCGTCAACGATGGACTTGCCCTCTGCACCCGACTTTTCCAACCACTCCTTCATGATGACGTCTCCGACTTTCTTCATGTCGGCTTTGAGCTGCGCAGAAGGCGGCGCCACGGTCATGCCATTGGCCTTGAGCGTTTCGAGGGTGGTCGTGTTCACTTTGCGGGACTCGGTCCAGCCGCGGGTTTCGGCCTCGGCTGCAGCTTTCAGCAGGGCGTCCTGTGTGGGTTTGTCCAGCGCATCAAAGGCTTTCTTGTTGGCGATCACTGCGTTTTTGGGCAACCAAGCTTGCACATCGTAGTAAAACTTGAGGTGCTCAAACAGCTTGCTGTCCACGCCGGTGGCACCCGATGTCATGGTGGATTCGACCACACCTGTGGCCAGGGCTTGAGAGAATTCAGCCGCTTGAACGGTGACGGGTTGTGCGCCCACCAGTTCAGCAATTTTGGCGGTGGTCGGGCTGTAGGCGCGCCACTTGATGCCTTTCAGGTCGGCCGCGCTGTTGATGGGTTTTTTGCTGTAAATGCCCTGCGGTGGCCAAGCGACCGAGTACAACAACATCATGCCCTGCTCACCCAGTTTTTTCTCGAGCAGCGGTTTTTGGGCCTTGTAGAGTTTCATGGACTCGTCGTAGCTGTCGGCCAGAAACGGCAGGCCGTCTGCACCAAAGGGCTGCCATTCATTCTGGAAGTTGACCAGCAGTATTTCGCCCAATTGGGCTTGGCCGCCTTGCACTGCGCGCTTGATTTCTGGGGCCTTGAAAAGTGATGCGTTGGCATGCACGGTGATCTTCAGTTTGCCCGCTGTGGCTTTGTCCACATCGGCGGCAAATTGCGTCATGTTGACCGTGTGGAAATTGGTGGCGGGGTAGGCGGCGGGCAGGTCCCATTTGGTCTGGGCGGCGACCAGGCCAGAAACTGCGAGCAAACCAGCCAACAGGCTGAGGTGGAGGGCGCGACGTTGCATGAAAACTCCTGTGAAGTGTTGAAATAAGCGGTCAACCGGGCTTTGCAAGAGGCATGCCCGCTTCAAGCGCGCATCTGGTGCATCTGGCTGGCCTTGACTGTAGGCAAGTTGCCAGATCTTGGGATGGGTACTTTCCCTTAATGTCAACAAATTGTTGGCAAATTGTTGGCATCGAGACTAGACTTTCACTTCACCTATCGAAATAACGGAACACATGCCGCGCAAAAAATCACCCACAGTTTCCGGTGCCAGCCCAATCGTGTCCTCTGCCCATCTGGTCTCACCCGACAGTGCCGAGATGAGCGAGTTCGAGTTTGGCCTGATCGTGGCGGGCAACGCCTTTCACCGCTGGATCATCCACTGCATGGCGGCTGCTGGGCTGAAAGACCTGACGCCACTGGACGTTTTGGTGCTGCACCATGTGACACACCGCGCGCGTGACAAACGGCTGGCCGACATCTGTTTCATCATGAACATCGAAGACACACATTTGGTCAATTACGCCCTGAAAAAGCTGCAAGGCCTGGGCGTGGTGATCTCGCGAAAGAACGGCAAGGATGTGACCTATGCCGCCACCGACGTGGGGCGCCAGCATGTGCAGCGTTACCGGGAAATTCGCGAAAACTGTCTGATCGATGCGCTCAAGGCCGACGATGGCCTGAACCGGGACATTGGCGAATTGGCCCGATTGCTGCGTGTGCTTTCGGGCATGTACGACCAGGCGGCGCGAGCTGCCGCTTCTTTGTGAACCTGGTTTTTGAATTTTGATTGTTGAGCGACTTATGAGCGAATCCCACATCACACCTGTTGGAAAAAACCGTTGGCAATTTTGGATAGACCGTGGCGGCACATTCACCGACGTCGTGGGCAAGCGGCCAGATGGGTCTCTGGTCACGCACAAGTTGCTGAGCGAAAACCCCGAACAGTACCGCGATGCCGCTGTCGCCGGTATTCGCCACTTGCTTGGCCTACAACCTGGTCAACCGGTCACGCCCGAGTTGGTCGAGTGCGTCAAGATGGGCACCACGGTGGCCACCAATGCGCTGCTGGAGCGCAAAGGTGAACCCACTTTGTTGGTGACCACGACTGGTTTTGGTGATGCGTTGCGTATTGCCTACCAAAACCGCCCGCGTTTGTTTGACCGCCAGATCGTGTTGCCCGAGTTGCTCTACAGCGCCGTGGTGGAAGCGCAAGAGCGCGTGGCAGTCGATGGCGAGGTCTTGCTGCCCCTTGATGTGGCGAATTTACGCACCCAATTGGCGCATGGCTTTGCCCAGGGCCTGCGCTCGGTGGCGGTGGTGTTCATGCACGGCTGGCGCCACACGGCGCACGAGCAAATCGCTGCGCGTTTGGCCCGCGAGGTCGGCTTCACGCAAGTCAGTACCTCGCACCAGACCAGCCCAATGATGAAGCTGGTCAGTCGAGGTGACACCACCGTGGTGGACGCGTATTTGTCGCCCATCCTGCGCCGTTATGTCGACCAGGTGGCCAGTGAGATGCCTGGTGTGAAACTGATGTTCATGCAGTCCTCGGGCGGCTTGACGGACGCTCAGGTTTTTGCAGGCAAGGACGCGATCCTGAGTGGTCCGGCAGGCGGCATCGTGGGCATGGCCCGCACCGCCCAGTTGGCCGGGCATGCCAAAGTGATTGGCTTTGACATGGGGGGGACCTCCACCGATGTGTCGCACTTTGCAGGTCAGTTCGA
>NZ_JBIKHV010000153.1:0-3792 GCF_044361985.1 Limnohabitans sp.
CATTTTTTGAATCACAGGCGGCAAAGGCACCGGGCCTAAACGCTCGAGCAACTGGTTTTGAAACTTGAAGGCCACGCTTTCAGGCACCACAGGCGAGTTGGACAAGACTTGCAACTCATTGGCGCTCAGCCCCTGCGCATCGAGCGGTCCACAAAGGCCCTGGACGGTGTCCATGAACAAAGGCGGCTGGTTCAGGCCATAGAACAAACCCGGGCGCTGTGGCTGCATGCTCAGCTGCCAGCCATCGGGCAGGTGGTCCTGGCCCTTGACTTCAAGCCAAACACCCACCAAGGCTTCGGGCGCATCCTGCCATCGCAAAGCGATGCCCTCGCCCGACAGCAGTCGCCCTGTCTGGCTGCAAAGCTGCAGCAACAAGTGACCCGGCATGCCATGTAACTTGACTTCACTTTGGAAGCCATAAGCGCTGAAGCTGCTGGCCGCGGGACAAGCCTTCATGAGGTCAAAAATGTCGCGGTCTAAAGGGCTGCTGGTTTGCCAGATCGGATCGTGTGGTGAGGGTTCGTTGCTCAACTTTTTGGCTTTGCCCCACTCGCCACTGCGTTTTTGGGTGGCACGCTTGACGGCCAGGTGAAACACCGGCTTGTAGGCCGTTTGCGCCACCGTCAGACTGTAAACAAACTGATCGTGCGTGGCGCCAGGCAAGGCATAAGCGGCCGGGCCGTTGGCATCTTGCAGTCGAATCAGCCAATCGCGTACCTGGTATTCGGCGTGGCTCAAAGCCCGTTCTTTTTCCATCTGAGCACGTTGCGCCAACACCTCTGGCGAAGGGCCATCAGGCCCCCATTCGTTGAGCATGGCCAGGCCCTGCATCGACGCCAAAATACCCAAAGCGGCGCCGTGTTTGCAGTAGCGCCCGACTGGGCAAGTGCAGCCACTGCGCCAGTCGCTCAGGTTGCCGCCTGCACTCACGCGCAGTTCGGCATTGACCGCATAAGGTCGCACATCGTTGCCCTGCACCTGCCCTTGCAAACGCCAAGCGTCACCATCGGGCGTCAACTGCGAGGACAGCACCTTGTTTTGCAGGTAGAGCGTGGTGCCTTTGGCCCACGCACCTTGGTCAAAGTAAAAAGCCAGTTGGGAGGGTGGAAACCACTGGACCGGTGGAGTGGGCTTCATGCGTTCAACACGTCAAGCCACCCACTTGCGGGCGTTTTGCCAGACGCGCAGCCAGGGGCTGTTGGCATGGAGACCGCCCGATTTGCCGAGATCGGTCCAGCTCATCTGCACATTGCGAAAGACCCGCTCGGGGTGCGGCATCATGGCCGTGAAACGCCCATTGGCTGTGGTCACGGCTGTGAGGCCCCCAGCGCTGCCGTTGGGGTTGAATGGGTACTGTTCGGTGGCTGCCCCCAGGTTGTCAACAAAACGCATGGCGCCAATGGCTTGCGCTGGGTTGCCACGGTGCTTGAAGTTGGCAAAACCCTCGCCGTGTGCGACTGCGATCGGCAGGCGACTGCCTGACATGCCTTGCAGGAACAAACTGGGAGATTCAATCACTTCAACCATCGACAGGCGGGCTTCAAAGCGCTCGCTCTGATTGGTCGTAAAACGTGGCCAAGCCTCCGCACCAGGGATGATGTCGGCGAGTTCGGCGAACATCTGGCAACCGTTGCACACCCCCAGACCGAAGGTGTCGCTGCGGCCAAAAAAGCCCTTGAACTGCTCGGAAAGCAGTGGGTTGAAGGTGATGCTGCGCGCCCAGCCAATGCCCGCGCCCAGCGTGTCGCCGTAACTGAAACCGCCGCAAGCCACCAAGCCCTTGAAGTCAGCCAAATTGGCACGGCCCGACTGCAGGTCGGTCATGTGCACGTCGTGCGATTCGAAACCGGCTTTGTGAAAGGCATAGGCCATTTCCACGTGCGAGTTGACACCCTGTTCGCGCAAGATCGCCACTTTGGGACGGGACAGGTTGAGGAACGGCGCGGCCACATTTTCAGCCGGGTCAAAGCTCAACACCACATGCATGCCGGGGTCATCAGCCCGCCCTGCAGCGCTGTGTTCGGCATCCGCGCAAGCCGGGTTGTCGCGCTGCTGGCAGATCTTCCAGCTCACGCTGTCCCAGACCTGGTGCAGGTCTTCCAGCTTGGCTGAAAAGACCTCTTTGGTGTCGCGCCAGACACTCAACTCGCCCACCCCTTTGGTCATGACGGACTGGCTGGTGGGTCGGGTCTTGCCAATTACATGGCTGTGTCTCGACAGCCCGTGCTCGCGCAGGGTCTGAAAAACGGCCGTGCGATCGGCGGTGCGCACCTGGATCACCACGCCCAGCTCTTCGTTGAACAAGGCCTTCAGGGTGAGTTCTTCGCGGCGGGCGCTGACCTGGCCTGCCCAGTTCTTGGCGTCACCGTGGTCGGCACGGCTGTCGGTGATGCCATCGCCTTCGGTGACCAGCATGTCCACGTTGAGCGCCACCCCCACATGCCCGGCAAAAGCCATTTCGGCCACAGTGGCCAGCAAGCCGCCATCACTGCGGTCGTGGTAAGCCAGAATGAGGCCCTCTGCGCGCAAGGCGTTGATGGCCTTCACCAAATTGATCAGGTGTTGCGGTTCATCCAGATCGGGCACTTGGTCACCAAACTGGCCCAGCACCTGGCCGAGCACACTGCCGCCCATGCGGTTTTGCCCCTGGCCCAGATCGATCAGCAGCAAGCTGGTGTCTTCTGTTTGGGCATCCAGCTGAGGGGTCAGGGTGCCGCGCACATCTGACAGGCTGGCAAAGGCCGTGATGACCAGGCTGACGGGCGAGGTCACCTTGCGGGTTTCGACCTCAGACCCTGAAGCGCCCACCGGGGCGGTCCACTGCGTGCGCATCGACAAGCTGTCTTTGCCCACCGGGATCGAGATGTCGAGCGCCGGGCACAGCACCATGCCCACGGCCTTGACGGTTTCGTACAAAGCAGCGTCTTCACCGGGCTCGCCACAAGCAGCCATCCAGTTGGCCGACAGCTTGACGCAAGGCAATTCAATAGGCGCGGCCAGCAAATTGGTGATGGCTTCGGCCACGGCCATTCGGCCTGAAGCGGCGGCATTCAGCGAAGCCAGCGGAGTGCGCTCACCCATGCTCATGGCTTCACCGGCAAAGCCAGCGTAGTCGGCCAGGGTCACCGCCACATCGGCCACAGGCACCTGCCAGGGCCCCACCATCTGATCGCGGTGCGTGAGGCCGCCCACGGCGCGGTCACCGATGGTGATGAGAAAATGCTTAGACGCCACGGTCGGGTGACTCAGCACATCCAGCACGGCTTGCTGCAAGCTCACGCCGGTCAGTTCAATGGCTGGCGATTGGCGCACCACCGTCTGCACGTCACGGTGCATCTTGGGCGGTTTGCCCAGCAGCACATCCATGGGCATGTTGACCGGACTCTCGTTGCCAGCGTCGACCAGCTCCAGCTGGCGCGCTTCGGTGGCCACACCCACCACGGCAAACGGACAGCGCTCACGTTCGCAAAAGGCTTTGAACTGTGCCAGCGATTCTGGCGCGATGGCCATCACGTAGCGTTCCTGGCTCTCGTTGGACCAGATTTCTTTGGGAGAAAGGCCCGACTCTTCCAATGGCACGGCACGCAGGTCAAAGCGCGCGCCCCGGCCTGCGTCGTTGCTCAGCTCGGGGAACGCATTTGACAAACCGCCCGCCCCCACATCGTGGATGGCCAGTATCGGGTTGGCCGCGCCTTGTGCCCAGCAGTGGTTGATGACTTCTTGCGCCCGGCGCTCGATTTCGGGGTTGCCGCGTTGTACCGAGTCGAAGTCCAGTTCGGCCGCATTCGTGCC
>NZ_JBIKHV010000154.1:0-3777 GCF_044361985.1 Limnohabitans sp.
TTTTCATGGCCGCCTCCACCATGGGTTGGAGGCTGCTGTTGGCGCTGACCATCAGGCTCATCGCCAGCACCAGCGGACCGGTGGCTTTGGGGTCTGCTGCGTGGCCTTTGGTGGACGCGTCGACGGCCTTGGTGATTTGACCTGCATCGCGGCGCATGCGTCCCACAGTCGTCCAGGCTGTCGCCGAAGTTTGGGCTTTCGACAGTGCTTGGGCCAGGGCTTTTTCAACCACTTCTGAAGCCAGTGCCTTGTCTTGCAGCATGCCGAACAAGCGCGGCACAGAGGCGATGGCGGCAGATTGATCTTCCGCCGGGAGTTCGTTGATGGAAATCGCCAGGGCTTTGCCGGCATCTTCGATGCGGTTAAGCGCCAGCAAGATCTGAAGCACGTAGCGGCTGGCTTCCAGGGATGTCGGAATTTCCCTTTTCCAGGTTTGTGCCGCTTGCAATGCGGCTTCACCAGAACGGGCTTGCAATGCCATGTCAACGGCGCGCTGAAACAGGGCCGGATCGCGGGTTTTGCGGGCGGCGTCGAGCATGATCGAGAAACCGCTGCCTAAAGAGCCTTGGCGTGCGCTCAATTCACCCAGCAAAATTTGGTAGAACAAAATAGCGTCAAGGGCCGATTTTTTGTGCGGGTCTTCTGCTTTGACGCTGGCAGGCTGCGCCCAAGCACCGGCTATGCACGTGGACAAAACAGCAAGTCGAAACCAGAATTTCATGAGGGCCATCATAATCCAGCCAACTTTTAAACAAGCGCTTCAGAGGCAAATGGCCATCTTGGGCGTCGGATCAATGCATGCCTGAACTCCCAGAAGTTGAAGTCACCCGCCGAAGCTTTGCTGAGCGCATTGCTTCGGCCCAAATATTGGCCCTGCACATGGGCAAACCCTTGCGCTGGCCTTTGGGGGTGTCACCCCAAAGTTTGGTGGGGCGACAGGTTTTTGGCGTGCGGCGCCGGGGTAAATACCTGCTGCTTGATCTGGATCAGGGGCTTTTGCTGGTGCACCTGGGCATGTCGGGCAGCCTGAATTTCGCCCCCACACAAGCCGACCCCGGTCCCCATGACCACATGGATCTGGTCACTGACCGGGGCGTACTGCGCTTGCACGACCCGCGCCGTTTTGGTGCGGTGGTCTGGGCGCCCTCTGAGGATTCGCCGCAAGCGCAAAAGTTGCTGGGGCGGCTGGGTGTGGAGCCCCTGAATGGTCAATTTGAGGTCGCCGACTTTGCCGCTGCTCTAAAAAAACGCCAGTCCGCCATCAAGCAAGTTTTACTGGCGGGAGATGTGGTGGTGGGGGTCGGCAACATTTACGCATCGGAAGCCTTGTTCATGGCGGGCATTCGCCCGACCACCAAGGCCTCGCGTTTGTCCAGACCCCGCGTGGCCAGGTTGCACGCTGCCATCATTCAGGTGTTGTCCCGTGCGGTAGAGCAGGGGGGCAGTTCACTGAAAGACTTTGTCAGTGCCGAAGGCCGCACAGGCTACTTTCAACTGGAGGCGGCCGTTTATGGCCGTGCGGGCGAGCCATGCCGTGTGTGCGGCACCAAGATCCGTTCTATGTTGCAAGGCCAGCGCACCACTTTTTATTGCCCCCAATGCCAGAAACCTTGACGCCCTTGCCTGCAGGATTTTCCCGCTGCATGGTGGACTGGCAGCGCCAGCACGGTCGCCAAAGTTTGCCTTGGCAAAACACCCAGGACCCTTACCGCGTCTGGTTGTCTGAGATCATGTTGCAGCAAACCCAAGTGACGACCGTGCTCGATTACTTCCCCCGGTTTTTAGGGCGCTTTGCCGATGTCGCCGCTTTGGCCGATGCGCAGCAAGACGATGTGCTGGCTTTGTGGAGTGGCTTGGGTTATTACAGCCGCGCTCGCAACTTGCATAAGTGCGCACAAGAGGTGATGGGCCGATTTGGGGGCGTATTTCCCCGGCGTGCCGAGGATCTGCAAACCTTACCCGGCATTGGCCGCTCGACCGCTGCAGCGATTGCCGCGTTTTGTTTTCAAGAGCGCTCAGCCATTCTGGATGGCAACGTCAAGCGTGTGCTGACCCGTGTGTTGGGCTACGGCCAAGACTTGGCGGTGTCCAAAAACGAACGCGCATTGTGGTCTCTGGCGCAAGATCTCTTGCCAGAGCAGGCGTCTGACATGCCGCGCTACACCCAGGCGCTGATGGACTTGGGCGCCACGGTGTGCTTGCCACGCAAGGTGCAGTGTGATGTTTGCCCTGTGAGCGACTTGTGTCGGGCCAGAGGTCAGGGCGAGCCCTTGGCCTACCCCGTCAAGACGCGAAAAATCAAGCGCAGCAGCGTCACCTTGTGGCTGCTGTGGGCGGTCAACACGCAAGGCCAGGTGTGGTTGCAAAAGCGGCCCGATACAGGCATTTGGGCAGGCTTATTCAGCTTGCCGGTGTTTGATTCGGAAGGTGATTTGCGTGCTGCCTGGGCAGATGGGCAAGAGCCTCAGTACATCCAGCCGTGGAAGCATGTGCTCACGCACAGAGACCTTCACCTGCATCCTGTGCTAATGACCGGCAGCGCTCAAAACGCCCCCGACGCTGAGGGTCAATGGGTGGATGCTGCAGTCTGGCCTGGTATGGGCTTGCCGGCGCCAGTCAGGGCGCTACTGGCAGGCTGAAAAAATCGGCGCTGCTTATATCGCGTCAAGTTCCCGGTGCCGCTTGAGTGTGAGCCAGCGTGTGCCAAAGTTGTGCGCCAGTTGCTCGACCATGAAGACCGAGCGGTGTTGCCCGCCGGTGCAGCCAATGGCCACGGTCACGTAGCTGCGGTGGTCGCGTTCAATGGCAGGAATCCACTGCTTGAGGAATCCCTCGATCTGCAATTGCATCTGCACAAACTCCTCTGACTGGCGAAGGTAGTTCTGCACAGGCACATCTCGCCCGTTCAAGGACTTCAAGGCACTTTCGTAGTGGGGGTTAGGCAGCATTCGGATGTCGAATACGTAGTCGGCATCGGTGGGTATGCCCCGCTTGAAAGCAAACGATTCAAACACCAAAGTCAGTTGCGCCAAAGGGGCACTGACGAGTGTCTTGACATAGGTTTGCAGTTGGGCTGAGCGCAACAAACTGGTGTCGATGACATGCGCACGGTCACGCAAATCTGACAACAGTTCGCGCTCGAACTGGATGGTCTCGAGCAGCGCCTTGTCCCCTTGAGGTTTGTCACTGCCTGACAGCGGGTGTTTGCGGCGAGTTTCTGAGTACCGGCGCTGCAAAGTTTCTGATGAGGCGTCCAGGAAAACCGACTTCACGGACATGCCCATCTCGCGCAGCAGTGCCATTTGCTCGGGCATCAGGTGCAAGGAGTTGGCGCTGCGAACGTCGATGGCAATGGCCAGGCGTTGTTCTTTGTGCTTTTCTTCAAGTTTGACAAAGGGAATCAGCAGTTCGGGGGGCAAGTTGTCGACACAGTAATAGCCGGCGTCCTCCAGCGCGTGCAGTGCGACCGATTTACCAGAGCCGGACATGCCGGTGATCAGAATGATGTCCATGCTCAGTGTTGCGGCGCTTTGCGACCGCTGGGTTTCAAAGGGGCATCGCCCAGCATTTCTCGTGCGTGAGCCAAGGTGGTGGCGGAGAGTTTTTCGCCACCCAACATGCGTGCGATTTCGCTGACGCGTTCTTCGCCTGCAACGGCACGCACTTGGCTGTTGACTTGACCATGGGCAGCGGCTTTGCTGACCAGCAGGTGATGGTCGGCACAGGCTGCCACTTGGGGCAAATGGGTGACTGCCAGCACTTGGCGGTGCTGGCCCA
>NZ_JBIKHV010000155.1:0-3698 GCF_044361985.1 Limnohabitans sp.
AAAGCCAGCACCCGTACCCGCGTCAGCTTTGAGGCAGGCATGTACCAGTTGGGTGGCTCGGTGGTGCACCTGACCACGGGCGACAGCCAACTGGGCCGTTCCGAGCCCATCGAAGACAGCGCCCGCGTCATCAGCCGCATGACCGATCTGGTGATGATCCGCACCTACGGTCAAGACAAGATCGAGCGCTTTGCCTCGCACTCGCGTGTGCCCGTCATCAACGGCCTGACCAACGAATTTCACCCCTGCCAAATCTTGGCCGACCTGTTCACCCTGCTGGAGCACCGGGGTCTGGACGCCCAAGGCAAGCCGGACCCGGCTTACCTCAAAGGCAAAGTGGTGGCCTGGGTGGGTGACGGTAACAACATGGCCAACACCTGGCTACAGGCGGCCGAGTTGCTCGGTTTTACGGTGCACCTGAGCACGCCCAGCGGCTATGAGGTGGACCAGGCCGTGGCCGGTTTGCGCAGCGCCGACAGCTACAAAATCTTCAAAGACCCCGAAGACGCTTGCCGAGGCGCCGACCTGGTCACCACCGACGTGTGGACCAGCATGGGCTACGAAGCTGAAAACGAGGCCCGCAAGAAAGCCTTTGCCGACTGGTGCGTTGACGAAGCCATGATGCAAGTGGCCAAGCCGGATGCGCTGTTCATGCACTGCCTGCCCGCCCACCGGGGCGAAGAAGTCAGCGCCGAAGTCATCGACGGCCCGCAATCGGTGGTCTGGGACGAAGCCGAGAACCGCCTCCATGTGCAAAAAGCACTCATGGAGTTCCTGTTGTTGGGCCGCGTGAAACACTGACACGGCCTGACCTGGCAAGCCATGACCGCCTGCACCACGTGCGGCGCTTGCTGCGCCAGTTTTCGGGTGGACTTTTCAGTGTTCGAAACCGAAGAGGGCGGGGGTGCGGTTCCTGCTGGTTTGGCAGACAGCATCACCGAGCACACCTGCCGCATGCGCGGCACCGACCACAGCCCACCCCGCTGCGCCGCGCTGTATGGCAAAACCGGCGAACAGGCCATTTGCGGGATTTACGAATGGCGGCCATCACCCTGCCGCGAGTTTGAGGAAGGCAGTCCCGCCTGTGAACAGGCCAGGCGCAAACACGGCCTGCCCGTACTGAACCTCTGAAGTCTTTTTTACAGGTGTTGGAAATAACCGACACCACGGGTTTTTAGCCGGTGCTACCTTCGCACACCATGAAAAAAATTTGGGACATTTCCCCACCCGTCGATGCGGCCAGCCCGGTCTTTCCAGGTGATACATCTTACCGTCAGCAATGGGCAGCCACGCTATCGGCCGACTGCCCAGTCAACGTGAGCGCCATCACCCTGTCGCCGCATGTTGGCGCGCATGCCGATGCGCCGCTGCATTACGACCCGCAAGGGCTTGCCGTGGGTGCATTGGACCTGACACCTTTTCTCGGCCATTGCCGGGTCATCCATGCGTTGGATGCAGGCCCTTTGGTTTTGACCCAGCATCTGGCACACGCATTGGGCCATCTGCCTGAACGCTTGCTGGTGCGCACGTACCGGCGTTTTCCTCTTGAGCAGTTCGACCGGCAACTGACCGCCTTCCACCCCGACACCGTGCAGCACCTGGCCGACCTGGGCGTGAAACTGATCGGGATCGACAGCGCCAGCATCGACCCCGCGGACAGCAAGACATTGCCCAGCCACCAACTGATCAGGCAGCGCGGCCTGCGCGTGCTGGAAAACCTGCTGCTGGACGACGTCCCCGAGGGCGATTACGAATTGATCGCCCTGCCCCTGAAACTGATGACTGCCGACGCCAGCCCGGTGCGAGCGGTCTTGCGCGAACTTTGAACGCCTCTTGAAAGACAAGCTGATGATGAACCTCACACCCACTTTGCAAGACTGCGAACTGCTGGACCAACAAGACCCGCTGCGCAGCCTGCGCGACCAATTTGACTTGCCGCACGGCGTGATTTACTTGGATGGCAATTCGTTGGGCGTCATGCCCAAAACTGCGCCAGCCCGTGTGGCCCATGCCGTCACCCACGAATGGGGGCAAGACCTGATCAAGAGCTGGAACACCGCAGGCTGGTTCAGCCTGCCCCAACGCGTGGGTGACAAGATTGCACGGCTCATTGGCGCGCAGCCCGGTGAAGTGGTGGCCGCTGACAGCACCTCGATCAACCTGTTCAAAGTACTGGCTGCGGCGCTGCAGATCGCTGCTGCTGACCACCCCCACAAAACCAAAATCGTCAGCGAGCGCAGCAACTTCCCCACGGACCTGTACATCGCCGAGGCTTTGTGCAAAGAGCGCGGTTTCACTTTGCAACTGGTAGCGGCCGCCGACATTCCTGCGGCCTTGCAAGCCGATGTGGCCGTGTTAATGCTCACGCACGTCAACTACCGCACGGGTGCCATGCACGACATGCAGGCCTTGACGACGCAGGCGCATGCACACGGCATCCTCACGGTGTGGGACCTGGCACACAGCGCGGGGGCTGTGCCGCTGGACCTGAACGGTTCCAGTGCCGACTTTGCTGTGGGCTGTGGCTACAAGTACCTGAACGGTGGCCCCGGCGCGCCGGCCTTTGTGTGGGTCCACCCGCAACATACTGACCGGTTCTGGCAACCCCTGGCCGGCTGGTGGGGACATGCCGCACCGTTTGCCTTCACGCCCGACTACCAACCCGCCAAGGGCATCGCGCGTTACCAATGTGGCACGCAACCCATACTGAGCCTCACAGCCCTCGACTGCGGCCTGGACGCTTTTTTGAGCGCGGATGCACTGGGTGGCATGGCTGCACTGCGCCAAAAGTCGCTGGCCCTGACTGGCCTGTTCATGCAGCTGGTGCGCACGCGCTTACACGGTCACGGCTTTGGTATCGCCACGCCCACGCCAGAAGACCATCGCGGCTCGCAAGTCAGCCTGACACGCACAACAGGCGCTTACGCCATCGTGCAGGCCCTGATCGAACGCGGCGTGATCGGCGACTTCCGTGCGGGCGATGGCGAGCAACACCCAGACATCCTGCGCTTTGGTTTCACGCCGCTCTATGTGGGCTATGCCGACGTGTGGCGGGCAGCAGAGCAGCTTTGCCAGGTCATGCAAAGTGGCGAATGGCAAGACGCCCGCTTTGCGCAAAAGAACGCTGTCACCTGAAAGGCTTGTCATGAGTTCCTGTCCCTTCAACAGCACATCCAACAGCCCAGCCCCGGGCCAGGCCACCCAGCCCGCAGAGTCCATCGCAGCGGGCGAACGCATCGTGCAAGAAGAGCACGCCCAGCTCGACTTTGACGGGCGCATGAGCTACGGCGATTACCTGCAGCTCGACGCCATCCTGAACGCCCAAAAACCGCTCTCGCCCGACCACAACGAGATGCTGTTCATCGTGCAGCACCAGACCAGCGAGCTGTGGATGAAGCTCATGCTGCACGAGCTGAACGCCGCCATCACCAGCATTGCCCACGACCAATTGCCCGATGCCTTCAAAAAGCTGGCCCGAGTGAGCCGCATCATGGAACAGTTGGTCCATGCCTGGGACGTGCTGGCCACCATGACGCCGCCCGAATACAGCGCCATTCGCCCATATCTGGCACAGTCCAGCGGCTTTCAGAGCTGGCAATACCGCTGCGTCGAATTTGCCATGGGCAACAAAAACGCCGCCATGCTGCAACCCCATACCCACCGCCCCGACCTTTCGGCCATTGTGCAAGCGGCCTATG
>NZ_JBIKHV010000156.1:0-3683 GCF_044361985.1 Limnohabitans sp.
GGCCAGCTCCTGCATCAGCCAGCAAAAGGCGTGCTCGCTGTCCGTTTGCCCCACTGGCTTGAAGCTGCCATGCAAGCGGGGGGCGTAATCCACCAGGTTACCGTTGTGAGCAAACACCCAATACCGGCCCCACAGTTCACGCACAAACGGGTGGCAATTTTCCAGGCTCACCTCGCCTTGCGTGGCTTTACGGATGTGCGCGATCACGTTGCGACTTTTGATGGGGTAACGCCGAATCAACTCGGCCACAGGCGAACTGCTGGCGCTTTGGTGGTCCACAAAGTGACGCACGCCCAGGCCTTCAAAAAAGGCAATGCCCCAGCCGTCACCATGGTGGTCGGTGAGGCCACCGCGCTGCGCGAAACCACTGAAGCTGAAGGTCACATCGGTGGGGGTGTTGCAGTTCATGCCGAGCAGTTGGCACATGGTCAGTCTTTCTTGTGGGGCACGCTGGACTCGCCCATTTTCCAGGCGGCCAGCAAAGCCAGCGCGGTCATGGTGGCCAGAAAAACAAAGGTCTCGTTGAAGGCGCGTAAATCGGCGCTGCCCGGGCTGCTTGAGGCCAGGGCGTACACCGCCAGCCGCCACTCCAGCACGATGGCGCAAATGCTCACGCCCGCCGCGCCCCCCAGCATGCGCACAAACCCGATCACGCTGGAGGCCTGCGGGATCAAGTCTTTGGGCAAGCCACGCAAAGCGCCCAGATTGAGCGAAGGCAGGATGAAACCCAACCCGATGCGCCCCAAAATCACCAAAATCCACAGCAAGGCCAAGCCCGCCGCCGGGTGCACCAAGGGCATGAGCGCAAACGACAGCGCCAGCAAAGCCAGGCCCCAGCTCACCCAATAGGCTGGCGGGAAACGGTTGGACAAACGCCCCACCACCGCAATGGTCACGGCCAGCAAAATACCCGCAGGCAGCAAGGCGGCACCAATGTAGGACGGCGACAAACTCAGGCCCATCTGCATGTAGACCGGCAACAAATAGGTCGAGCCAAACAGCGCGATGCCGTAGGTGAAAGACACCAAGGCCCCCATGGCGAAATTGCGGTGGCCAAAAACTTGCAGGTTCATCAGTGGACCACGGAGGGCCTGCCGTACTCGCTGGCCTTTGCGACCTGCAATGGGGCGGCGCGCATGTCGACGCGACTGCAACAAATAGCGCTGCCAGGCCACAAATACCGCCATGACCATACCAGCCAGTAACAGCAGGACCACGGCCACCGTGTGGTCGTCGCCGCGCAACTGCACCAGGCCATTGAGCAGCATGAGGGTGGATGTGCTGGCCAGCGCCAGCCCGATCCAGTCCAGACCCGGGCTGTCGGCGTCGGCCTGCACACCGCCCGGGGCCGAGGTGGGCACATAACGGCGTGACATCCACAGCGCCAACATGGCCAGTGGCACCACCATGAAAAAGATCGAGCGCCAGCCGAACACGTCGACCAGCACGCCGCCAATGCTGGGGCCAATGGCCGGGGCCAGCACCACGCCCATGCCAAACAGCCCGCTGGCGCGGCCCTGCTCTTCAGCAGCAAACGCTCGCAAGATGATGATGGCGGGAATGGGTTGCACCACCCCGGCGGCCAAGCCTTCGGCCACTCGGGCAGCCATCACCAAAGGAAAGTCATTGGCCAAGCCACCCGCCACCCCGCCCCCCAGCAACAGCCACATGCACACCTCGTACACCCGGCGGTAGCCGTAGCGGGCCAGCAGCCAAGGCGTGGTGAGCATGGACACCGTCATGGCCACCATGAAGCCGGACGTGACCCACTGCACCCGGCTTTGCCCCAGCGTGAAATGCTGGCTCATGTCGGGTATGGCCACGTTCATGATGGTGGACGACATCACCGCCGCCATGGAGCCCAGCATCACCGACAGCAGCAACAACCAGCGGTGCCTCTCGCCATAACGCGCTTGCAGCGCCTGCAAACTGTTGGGGCCTTGGGCCAGGCTCATGCGGCCTCGCCTTTGGAGGGGTCTTCACCTTGGGGTTTGTTGTCTTCGGATGCGGCCACACACGCCGCGCAAATGCAGGCCTTGTTGCGCGCCGCTTCGGGCAGCTGCGCCAGCAAATCGGCACTGAAATTCACACGCACACACCAACACGGCCCAGGCGCTGAGGCACCGGCCATGGCGCAGGCATTGGGCTGTCCGCACAAGGGGCAGCGGCAAGGGTCAAACGCTGGCAGTAGAAGGCTCATGGGGTTTGGCTCATCATCTTGGCTCAACGGGGGGTCAGTCCTTGCCCTGACGGCGACGCTGCGCGTCCCGCCACAGGCGAATGGCCAGCACCACCATCGGCGTGTTGTGCAAGAAAAAATCAAAGATATCGATGGGCTTGCTCAATGTGCCTTCGGTGAGCATGCGCCACTTTTCCACCAGATGCGGCTCGGGCACAAAAGGGGCCCCCGCCAAGTAAACGGCAATACCCACCAACCACAACATTGGAATCCGGTCTATCCAGCGCATCGCGCCCTCCCAAAAAACCTATTTTCAGGCATAGCCGAAGCGCCAACCCTTAAGCCCAACAAAAACGGCTCCCGGAGGAGCCGTTTTCAAATGTCGGACTTCGTCCGGGACGCGCGCCCTCAGGCTGAGGCCTTGACCTTCAGGCGCCAGGCATGGAGCAGTGGCTCGGTGTAGCCACTGGGCTGTGCTTTGCCCTTGAAGACCAAGTCACAGGCTGCCTTGTAGGCTGCCGATTTGGCGAAGTTGCCTGCCATGGGCTGGTACGCCGCATCGCCTGCGTTTTGTGCATCCACCACGGCGGCCATGCGTTCCATGGTTTTCTTGACCTGCTTTTCGGTCACCACCCCGTGGTGCAGCCAGTTGGCCATGTGCTGGCTAGAAATGCGCAGCGTGGCGCGGTCTTCCATCAGGCCCACGCCGTTGATGTCAGGCACTTTGGAGCAACCCACGCCTTGGTCGATCCAGCGCACCACGTAGCCCAGAATGCCTTGGGCGTTGTTGTCGAGTTCCTTTTGCTTGTCTTCTTCAGACCAGTTGGCTGCGTCTTTGGCGACCACCGGGAACTGCAGCAGTTTGTTGAGCGTCTCTTCGCGCAGTTCTTTGGCATCTTGCTTGGCAACGGCTTTTTCCATCTGCTTTTGCAGGGCCGGCACGTCCACCTGGTGGTAGTGCATAGCGTGCAATGTGGCGGCAGTCGGGCTGGGCACCCAGGCGGTATTGGCGCCGGCCAGGGGATGACCGATTTTTTGCTTGAGCATGTCCGCCATCAGGTCGGGCATGGCCCACATGCCTTTGCCGATCTGGGCACGGCCACGCAGGCCGCATTGCAAGCCCACCGTGACGTTGTTCTTTTCGTAAGCAGCCAGCCAGACGCTGTTTTTAATGTCGCCTTTGCGCATGACCGGGCCAGCCAGCATGCAGGTGTGCATCTCGTCACCGGTGCGGTCCAAAAAGCCAGTGTTGATGAAGGCCACACGGCTCTTGGCGGCAGCAATACAGGCTTTCAGGTTGGCACTGGTGCGACGCTCTTCGTCCATGATGCCCAGCTTGACGGTGGAGGGCTTCATGCCAATCACCTTTTCAACCCGGCCAAACAATTCGTCGGCAAAAGCGACTTCGGCCGGGCCGTGCATTTTGGGCTTGACGATGTAGACGCTGCCCGTGCGGCTGTTGCGCAAGGCGCTGGACTTTTTCTTTTGCAGATCGGCCAGAGCG
>NZ_JBIKHV010000157.1:0-3662 GCF_044361985.1 Limnohabitans sp.
AACGCATCGACGAAATCGTCAAAGGCAACGAGATCACCCTGTTCATGAAGGGCAATGCCAGCTTTCCCATGTGCGGTTTTTCCGGCCGTGCCATCCAGCTCCTGAAGGCCTGCGGCGTCGACCCCAAGACCGTCAAAACCGTGAATGTGCTGGACGATGCAGAAATTCGCCAGGGCATCAAGGAATACAGCAACTGGCCCACGATTCCTCAGCTCTACATCAAGGGTGAGTTCATCGGTGGCTCGGACATCATGATGGAAATGTACGAATCGGGTGAACTGCAGCAGGTCATCAACGGCCAGGCCTGATCGCCTTTGCGCAGCACCCTGGCTTGCAGGGTGAGGCAATGAACGCCCATGAAAAAAGCCAGTCAGTTGACTGGCTTTTTGCTGGGTTTCAAAGAATCAGCGGAACTTGGACTGCGGCACAACCTTCATGTCGCCGTCCAAAGAACCGATGTAAGCCGCCATGGCCTTCAATTCGGCATTGGAGAATTGTTTGGCAATGCCCCCCATCACGCCATTGTTGCGACCCCAGGTAGCCTGGTTTTCAACCTTGTAAGACTTGAGCGCCACAAACAAAAAGTCTTTGTGCTGGCCGGCGATCTTGGGGTAGCTGGGGTCAATCGGCTTGGAGAAGTTGTCACCGTGGCAAGAAATGCAGGCGCCCTTTTGTAGCAAGGCTGCCACCTTGGCATCAGGTGTCTTGGGGGTGATGGCCACCGGCTCGGTCTTGCCATGTTGCTCGTAATAAGCACCCAGATCGGCCATGTCCTGGTCGGTCAGGCTACTGGAAATGCCGCGCATGGTAGGGTGCTTGCGCTCGCCTTTTTTGTACGCATTCAGTGCCGAAACGATGTATTTGGCGTTTTGACCGGAAATCATAGGCACACGGTAAATCTCGGGGAAGCTGGCTTGGTAGCCCTTGATGCCGTGGCAGCCGATGCACATGGCAATCTTCTGCTCCGCGGCTTTGGCATCGCCCTTGATCTCTTGAGCATGGGCAGAAATGGCGGTCACAGAGGCGACAGCCAATGCAAACACTGAGGTCAGGAACTTGTTCATTTTGCTTACACAATCCAATTGACTGATAAAAATCAACTACGGATTATATCGGGCTGACCCTCATAATCCTGACAAGCTTCTTTCCAATTTTTGAGAACTGCAACCCATGAAATTCAAAGGCACCGAAAACTACGTCGCCACCCAGGACCTGATGCTGGCCGTAAATGCCGCCATCACACTCAAACGGCCGCTCTTGGTAAAAGGCGAACCCGGCACCGGTAAAACCATGCTGGCCGAGGAAGTGGCGCAGTCATTGAACCTGCCCCTGTTGCAATGGCACATCAAATCCACCACCAAAGCCCAACAAGGCTTGTATGAATATGACGCCGTCAGCCGGCTGCGCGACAGCCAATTGGGCGAAGCCAAAGTCAAGGACATCGAAAACTACATCATCAAGGGCGTGCTCTGGCAGGCTTTCACCTCCGAAACCCCGGTCGCCATCCTGATCGATGAGATCGACAAAGCCGACATCGAGTTCCCGAACGACCTGTTGCGCGAAATCGACCGCATGGAGTTTTATTGCTACGAGACACGCCAGCTGATCAAGGCCAAGACCCGTCCGCTGGTGTTCATCACCTCCAACAACGAAAAAGAGCTGCCCGACGCCTTTTTGCGCCGCTGCTTCTTTCACTACATCAAGTTCCCCGAAGCGGACACCATGCGCCTGATCGTGGATGTGCACTTCCCGACGCTCAAGAAAGACTTGCTGGCCCTGGCCCTCAAAACTTTCTACGATGTACGCGGCCTGCCTGGCCTGAAGAAAAAACCCTCCACCAGCGAACTGCTGGACTGGCTCAAACTTTTGGTCGCAGAGGATATCCCGCTTGAGGCGCTGCAAAGTGCCGATCAGAAAGTATCTGTGCCGCCCCTGGTCGGTGCCCTGCTCAAAAACGAACAAGACGTGAGCTTGTTTGAAAAGCTGGTGTTCATGAACCAGCGCAACCGCTGAAGACCGGCCACATGTCCTCACCCAATCTTTTTCTTGAAGGCATTTCAGACGCTGTCGGTTTTGTCGGTGGCGCTTTGGCCGGCTATTGGGCAGGCAAGTTGCTGGGCTTGAACATTTTCAGCGCTGGCTATGACTACGCCAGCATTGGCGGCATTTTGCTGGTGGGCTTGGGCGGTGGGGTGGGGCTGCATCTGGCACGTTTCTGGCGCGCCAAACAAAAAGCCAAAGACAACGACAACGACACGCCATCATGAGCCCCTGGATTGCACCCGTCACCCTTTCCGGCCAGCATGTCACGCTGGTGCCGCTCGCCACTGAGCACCACGACGATCTGGTGGATTCGGTGCGCGATGGCGAACTGTGGAACCTCTGGTACACCGCGATCCCGGCGCCTGATGCCATGGCCGCTGAAATTGCACGCCGGCTGAACTTGCAAACACAGGGCAGCATGTGCCCCTTTGCCGTGCTGGACCCTGTATCTGGCCGCGCAGTGGGCATGACCACTTACATGAACATCGACACCGCCAACAAGCGCTTGGAAATTGGTTCGACCTGGTACCGCAAAAGCGTGCAGCGCAGCCCGCTCAACTCCGAAGCCAAGCGCCTGCTGCTGGGCCATGCCTTTGAGCAGTTGAACTGCATCGCCGTCGAGTTTCGCACGCACTTCTTCAACCACCAAAGCCGCCATGCCATCGAGCGCCTGGGTGCCAAGCTGGATGGTGTGCTGCGCAGCCACCAGACCAACACCCACCCGCTGGCTGCGGGCGCACTGCGCGACACCTGCGTCTACAGCATCATTGCCAGTGAATGGCCCAGTGTGAGAACGCATTTGAACTTTCAATTGAACCGCGCCAGCCACAAGGACACCCGGTCATGCTGATTGATTTCTTCTACACCCTGCGTGCCGCCAAACTACCGGTGTCTGTGCGCGAGTACCTGACGCTGCTGGAGGCGCTCCAGGCCAATGTGGTCGGCCCTGCATCAGACGCCTGCAGCATCGATGATTTTTACCACCTGGCCCGCACGGTGATGGTCAAGGACGAAAAGCACTTCGATAAATTCGACAAGGCTTTTGGCGCCTACTTCAAGGGCGTGGAAATGTTGACCGACTTCACCAAGGAAGTGCCCCTCGACTGGCTGGAAAAAATCCTGCAAAAAGAACTCACGCCCGAGCAGAAAGCCGCCATCGAAAAGATGGGCTGGGACGAGTTGATGGACACGCTGAAAAAGCGCCTCGAAGAACAAAAAGAACGGCATGAAGGCGGCAGCAAATGGATCGGCACCGGTGGTACCTCGCCCTTTGGCAATGGCGGTCACAACCCGCAGGGCATCCGGATTGGTGGCAAAGGCGGCAACAAGAGCGCTGTCAAAGTCTGGGAGCAACGCGCCTACAAAGACTACGACGACTCACAGGAACTGGGCACACGCAACATCAAGGTGGCACTGCGCCGTCTGCGCCGCTTCGCGCGTGAAGGTTCTGTGGAAGAGCTGGATTTGCCCGACACCATCCGGGCCACCGCCGCCAACGCAGGCTTTCTGGACATCAAAATGCGGCCTGAGCGGCACAACAATGTGAAGGTGCTGCTGCTGATGGATGTGGGCGGCACCATGGACGAGCACATCACCCGCGTGGAAGAGATGTTTTCTGC
>NZ_JBIKHV010000158.1:0-3642 GCF_044361985.1 Limnohabitans sp.
ACGTCCTGTGCTTCCCTTACATTTTTCGGGGTGCTTTGGATTGCGGCGCGACCACCATCACGCTGGAGATGGAAATCGCTGCCGTGTACGCCATTGCCGAACTGGCCCAGGCCGAGCAAAGCGAAGTCGTGGCCGCCGCCTATGTGGGCGAACCTTTGGCGTTTGGCCCCGAGTACCTGATTCCCAAGCCGTTTGACCCGCGCTTGATGATGAAAATTGCCCCCGCTGTGGCGCAAGCGGCAGCCGAAAGCGGAGTGGCCTCACGCCCCATCCAGGACATGGATGCTTACCGTGAAAAGCTGCAAGGCTTTGTCTACGCCTCTGGCACGATGATGAAGCCCATCTTCACGGCCGCCAAACGGGCCCTGAAGAAGCGCATCGCCTACAGCGAAGGCGAGGAAGAACGCGTCTTGCGTGCTTCCCAAATCGTGGTGGACGAAGGTCTCGCCCGGCCGACGCTGATTGGCCGCCCGGCCGTGATTGCCGAGCGCATCGAAAAATTCGGCCTGCGCCTGAAAGAAGAGCTTGATTACGACGTGGTCAACGTGGAGATGGACCACCGCTACCGTGATTTCTGGCAGACCTACCACCGCATGACCGAACGCAAGGGCGTGACCCAGCAGATCGCCAAGATCGAAATGCGCCGCCGCTTGTCGCTGATTGGCGCCATGTTGCTGCACAAAGGCGATGTGGACGGCATGATTTGTGGCACTTGGGGGACCAACCCCATGCACCTGAATTACATCGACCAGGTCATTGGCAAGCGGGCAGGCGTCCATACCTTTGCCTGCATGAACGGCTTGATGCTGCCGGGACGCCAGGTCTTCATGGTCGACACCCATGTGAATTACGACCCCACAGCCGAGCAGTTGGCCGAGTTCACCGTCATGGCGGCCGAGGAGATGCGGCGTTTTGGTATCCAGCCCAAGGCGGCCTTGCTTTCACATTCGAACTTTGGCTCCTCCAACCAGCCCAGCGCCATCAAAATGCGCGATGTCCTGGACTTGCTCCGCAAGAAGGCACCCTGGCTCGAAGTGGATGGTGAAATGCACGGCGACGTGGCACTCGACACGGCCGCGCGCCAAGCCATCATGCCCAACAGCAGTTTGCTGGGAGACGCGAATTTATTGGTTTTGCCGAACATCGATGCCGCCAACATCGCCTACAACTTGCTCAAGACCGCCGCGGGCGGCAACATTGCAGTGGGGCCTGTTTTGCTGGGCGCCGCCAAGCCGGTCCACATTTTGACGCCCAGCACCACCGTGCGCAGGATTGTCAACATGACGGCCCTGACGGTGGCCGATGCCAACGCTGCGAGATAAGTCATAAAACAGAAGCTTGTGCTCACTTAAGGAGCGAATGCCCGGACGAACCTTGCCTATTTATTGGGCATCCTCTTGCTTTTTTATGTCGCTTGCCTCACACTAGCGCCTTCGAGTGTTCGGGTTAACCCGGGGACTTCTGAAAGGTGTTTTCATGAAGGTGGCGCGACACATCGCTTCCCCATTGCGCTGGCTACCGGTGCTTTTGGGGTTGACGTTATCAATTTGCACTTTAACGGTGCAAGCCCGTTCAGCCGCCGCTGGCCAAACTTTGTCTGCTTTGCAGGTGACAGATTTGCCGCGAGAAGGCCAAGAAACGTACCAACTCATCCGCAAGGGCGGTCCTTTTCCTTACGGAAAGGACGGTACAGTTTTTGGCAATCGTGAGCGTCTTCTGCCCCGTGAAACGCGGGGGTTTTACCTTGAATACACCGTCAGGACACCTGGCATAAAGCATCGCGGAGCGCGGCGCATCGTTTGCGGTGGCCCAGTGCCTCGCAATCCACAGACCTGTTACTACACACAAGACCATTACGCGAGTTTTCGCATGATTGTCGACAAGCCTTGATTTTTTGACCTTAGAGAAAGACCACGGAGATGGACACGCCGATTCGTCACGACCAAGAAACGCCCCTGAAGGGTGTTCGGTCCAACATCGTGCAGTCGATCCGCGCTTACCGCGTGAGCGACTTGCAAGATGCCGCCCAAAACTTGGGCCACCACTTTTTGTATGCCAACCTGGCCGAAGCCCAGAGCAAACAGGATGTGTTGGACCTGGTGGGTGCCCAATTCACGCTGCCTTCGCACTTTGGCAAGAACTTTGATGCCTTGTACGACTGCATGACCGATCCACTGCACAAGTCCGGCCCTCAGCCTGGCTTTATTGTGGTGCTGGAGCAAATACCTGCGCACGCCAAGTTCGACAAGGAAGCCCGCGAGCAATTGCTGGACATCTTCCGGGACACGGCAGATTACTGGGGAGACAGGAAGATACCCTTCCGATGCTTCTATTCTTTTCTGTAGCCCGTTCTGCGCAAAATAGCCAAGCAGGACGGGCGAATGAGGCACAAACCGACAACGCCGTGATGGCCGAATCGGTCGAAGAAGGCGAAAAAATGCCCACCGACAAACTGGTGGACGTTTCGCCATTGGCGCTGCGCATGAGCAGCCCATTCAACGCAGGTTATTGGCTCGCAGCCGCCTGACGCGCATGCGGGCCCCTTGCTCCTCAAGAGCCGGGCCTGAATGCAAAAAAGCCCGTCCATGTGACGGGCTTTTTCATGGCTCAAAGGCTTTTTAAAGTGGCTGCTCGGTGGGTGGGTGTCGGGTTCAGACGGTTTGCGCCAACGCGACGAACTCGGCCACGGGCACTTCTTCGGCGCGCCTTTGCAAGTCAAAGCTGCCGGCAAAACCCTTTTCTTCGAGCCACTTGCCCAGCGTGTTGCGCAATATCTTGCGGCGCTGGCTGAAGGCCACCTGAACCAGGGTTTCCAGCGTTTTGACATTCACCTGCGGCGGCGTGGCCAGCGGCACCATGCGCACTACGGCGCTGTCCACACGCGGCGGCGGGTCAAAACTTTCAGGTGGCACAAACAAAACGTTGGCCATGTCATAGCGCCACTGCAGCATGACCGAGAGTCGGCTGTAGTCCGACGTGCAGGGCTTGGCGACCATCCGGTCAATCACTTCTTTTTGCAGCATGAAGTGCTGGTCTTCGATCACATCCACCTGGGCCAATAAATGGAACAGGATGGGGGTAGAGATGTTGTAGGGCAGGTTGCCGACAACGCGAATTTTTTCCTTTGCAGCCACCGCGCTGTCGGTGTTGGCCAGCATCTGTGCCGCAAGGGCTCTGAAGTCCACCTTCAGCACGTCAGACGCTACCACCGACAGGTGGGGATGCTCGCGCAAGCGCACAGCCAGGTCGCGGTCCAGTTCGATCACTGTCAGGTGGCCCAGACGCTCCACCAGGGGCTGGGTCAGGGCGGCCAGACCAGGACCGATCTCGACCATGGCTTGACCCGCTTCCGGTTTGATCGCATCCACAATAGCACCGATGATGCCGCGGTCGGTCAGGAAGTGTTGGCCAAATCGTTTGCGTGCAATGTGTTTCATTGCGGCGGCTCGCGCATCTCGACATACGCGCGGCTCCGAATGTCTTCAACCCAAGTGGCATAAGCTTCGTCAAGTTTATTTTCGCGCAAGGCGTTGCGGGCCAAGGCGCGTTGCTCCTGATCGCTCATGGGTGCACTGCGTCGGTCGGTGACTTCGATCAGGTGGACGCCAAAGCGGGACACCAGCGGCTCTGCCACTTGGCCTG
>NZ_JBIKHV010000159.1:0-3544 GCF_044361985.1 Limnohabitans sp.
GTCGCCGAGCGGCAGGCACGTCAGCAGCATCGTCAGCAGGCTGAGCAGGCCGTGGCGGGCTGGAATGCCCTGCACGATGCGGCGGGCTCTTACGCAGACGCTCACTCCACGCTCTGACAGAGCCCAAAAACAGAGCAATGCAGCCATGACCCAATACGATGTGCATCTGAACCCCGGACCCATGCGGGCCACGGTGCCCATGGTGGTGCTGGTGCAGTCTTCGCTGTTCGACGGCTACCGGCGCCGTGTCGTTGTTCCCCTCGTTTTGCGTTCGTCTTTGCCTGCGGGCGCCAAGCTGGCGGGCACCCGCATGAACCCTGTGTTCAAGATCAAAGGTCAGGCGCTGGTGCTGCACCCGTTGGACATGGTGTCGGTGGCCATGGAGCAACTCGGTGCCTGTGTGGGCAGTCTGGCCGATCAGGGGCAGGTGGTTGCCGATGCCCTTGATGAGCTGCTGACGCGCAGCTGGGGTTGATGGGCTTTGGGGTTCAAACCCCGTTGGCCATCGGCCGGCACGCCAGCCTTTGTCAAGCGATGCGTTGCTGTGACAAATGCCCCTGCGCATCCCAGGCCCGTGCGCCTTGCACCACATCGCCCACCACAATGATGCTGGGGCTTTGCAGGCCTTCGCGGGCCATGGTGCGGGTCAGCTCGCTCAGCGTGGTGAGCGCTTCGCGCTGGTTGGGCAGGCTGGCGTGCTGGACGATGGCCACCGGGGTTTGCCCGGGCAGGCCCTGCAACAAGCCGCTGCTGATGTGCTCGAGACTGCTCACGCCCATGTAAATCACCAGCGTCAGTTTCGAGCCTTTGGCCGTGGCCGCCAGTTGGGCCCAATCGGTGCCGCTGTCGCCGGGCTTGGCGTGGCCGGTGACAAACACCACGCCGTGGGCGTGTTCGCGGTGGGTCAAGGGCGCGCCCAGGCTGCTCATGCCCGCAAGACCCGAGGTGATGCCGTTGACCACCTGCAGGTCGATGCCCGCCGCGCGCAGGTGTTCCACCTCTTCGCCGCCACGACCAAAAATGAACGGGTCACCGCCTTTGAGGCGCACCACATGCTCGCCTTCTTGGACGGCGGTGATCATCATTTTGTCGATGAAGGCCTGCGGCGTGCTTTTGCAGCCACCGCGCTTGCCCACATGCACGATGCGGGCGGAGGGCGATGCGTGGGCCAGCACGGCCTCGTTGACCAAGTCATCGACCAGCAGCAAGGTGGCGCTGGCAATTGCCTTCACGGCTTTCAGCGTCAACAGTTCCGGGTCGCCAGGGCCTGCACCGACCAGGGTGCAGCGGCCATGTGGGCGGGCTGTGGTGTTCATGCTTTCACCTCGTTCAGGATATGTTGGACTTGCAACGCGATCGGTGCTGGCACGGGCAATTCTTGGGCCAGTACCCGCCGAATGTAGGCCGCAGTGGCCGCTGCATCGGTGCCCGGCAAGTCGGGCACTTGGGCCAATGGGCCTTCTTGGGGGGCTTGCACGCGCAGCGTCTGCCCGTTCTTGAAAAGATCCATGGCGGGCGTGCGCCTTGCGTCGGCCACGCTCTCGCCCTCGGTGCCACGCAGCAGCAGGGCGTGTTGTCCGGTCAGTGCCAAGGTGGCCGACATCGATTGCAAATACTCCGGGTGGGTGTAGCTGCTCACCAGCAGGGCAGGGCCGTCGCAGGGGTTCAGCAGTTTCACCAGGCTGTGGCCCGGGTTGCGCAGGCCCACCACGCGGCGCACAGACAGCAAGCGCTCCAAGCCGTTGTTCAGCACGCCTGTGGGCACAAACAACACCTCTCCTGCCTGTGCAATGGCTAAGGGGGCTAAGGGGGCTGTGGGGCCCGAAGCCTGAATGCCCAACTCGGCCAGTACCGCCTGGCTGCTCACGCGCTTGTCTTCGGTGGCCGTGCCGTGCATGAGCACCGCCACCCCTTCACGGGCCAGCAACAAGGCCAGCAGCGGGGTGAGCACGGGCAGCTTGCGCGCACCGTTGTAGCTGGGCAGCACCACGGTAGGCACAGCGTGGGTGGGCACCCTTTGAAGGCGGGCATGGGTGGCATCCAGAAAACCGGCCATTTCTTCCGGCGTCTCGCCCTTGATGCGCATGGCCAGACAAAAAGCACCCAATTCCAGGTCGCTGACTTGCTGGTCGAGGATCTGGCCCATCAAGTCGGCAGCCTGCTCGCGGCCGAGCGCTCGCGCGCCGTCTTTGCCCCGACCGATGTCCTTGATGTAGTGGCTGATTCCCATGGTTCGAATTGTGGGGGAATCGATCTAACTGTTGGTTATATGTGTATGACCCCGAAACCCATGCTTCAGGCCGCGTCCATGCCATGGCGGCGCTTGGTCTCGGCGCAGGCGGGAGATGCGCAAAATGCCAGCAGGGCACGCACCGCGTCAGGGTGTTGGCTGGTGGCCGCCACGCTGCCCGAAAACGTGGTGGTGATCTGCACCGCTTGCGGCAAGCCGCCCACGATGGTGATGCCTGGCACGCCCAGCATTTCGCTCAGCTGCTGAAAGCCCAGGGCCACTTGGCCTTGAGCCACCAGGGCGCCCACGGGTACGCCGGGCTGGGCTTGCACGATGCGGCCCTTGATCTGGTCGGCAATGCCCCAGCGTTCAAAGAGGCGGCTCAATTGGGCGCCGCTGGGGCCAGTGGACAAACCCACGCTGCGTGCAGACAGCACCGCCTGCCTGAGCGCTTCTTGCGTGGCAATGTCGGGCACCGGTGCCCCTGCAGGCACGGCCACCGCCACGCCCGAGTGCACCAAGTCGACTCGGCTGCCGGGCAGCACATGGCCACTGGCGATCAACTTGTCGATGGCATCGCTGGCCAGCACCACAGCGTCAAAAGCTTCGCCCGCCTGCACGCGTTTGGCCGCGTCCACCCCGCCGACCGATTCGACATGGACTTGAACGTTGGGGGCCTGTGCTTTGTAAAGCGCCACCAGATCGGCCAGCAGGGGCTTGGTGGCCATGGATGAAATCAGTCGGAGTGTGGTCATGGTGTGGGTTTAAAAATGGGGACTGAAGGCGCTCAGCCCCTTGCGCGACGGGGGCGCCTCGCCTGCTGCAGGGATTATGGCCAAGCCCCGTGCCACAAACCAGGCCCCGCTTAAACTACCTGTTATGCGAATTTTGGGTATTGAATCATCTTGCGACGAGACCGGTGTGGCGCTTGTGGAAACCACGGGCGACGCTTTGCCGCGGCTTTTGTCGCACGCCTTGTACAGCCAGATCGAGATGCACCAGGCCTATGGCGGCGTGGTGCCCGAGCTGGCCAGCCGCGACCACATCCGCCGTGTCTTGCCGCTGACGCGTCAGGTCATAGCCGAGGCCGGTGTGGTGCTGGCCGATCTTGATGTGGTGGCCTACACCCGGGGTCCGGGTCTGGCCGGGGCTTTGCTGGTGGGTTCAGGCGTGGCCTGTGCGCTGGCAGCGTCTTTGGGCAAACCGGTGCTGGGCGTGCACCACCTGGAAGGCCATTTGCTCTCGCCCTTTTTAAGCGCGGACCCGCCTGAATTTCCTTTCATCGCCTTGCTGGTCTCGGGGGGGCACACCCAG
>NZ_JBIKHV010000160.1:0-3486 GCF_044361985.1 Limnohabitans sp.
AGACTGGGTCATGGCTGTGATGGTTAAAACCATTTACAAAAGGTTGTCAAGAATGGCGCATCATACGGCCATCAACAGGTCATGCACCGGGACATTCATCACCTTGAAAAAAATTTTCCGCCCTTCCAAACTGATGCTGGTTTTACTGCTGGCCACCTCTGCCCTGCAGCCAGGCTGGAGCCAAACGAATGCTTTGCCTTCCCTGGGCAACAGCGAAGGGATTTCTCTGGGCGCTGAGCGCAAATTGGGCGACCGCATCGCACGCGAACTTTACCGCGACCCGGACTATCTGGAAGACCCGATTCTGGATGAATACATCCAGCGCCTGTGGGCACCCCTGGTCAGGGCGGCTGCAGCCCGCGGAGAGTTGTCGCCCGATTTGCAAGAGCGCTTTGCCTGGCGCATTTTGCTCGGGCGAGACCGGTCCGTGAATGCCTTTGCGCTGCCGGGAGGCTATCTGGGCGTGCATTTGGGCTTGATCGCCGTGGTCAGCTCAAACGACGAACTGGCATCGGTGCTGGCGCACGAGTTGAGCCATGTCACGCAACGGCACATTGCACGCTCGATGGACGAGCAGTCCAAGATGACTCCTTGGGTGATTGGCTCGATGATTTTGGGCGCACTGGCGGCCAGCAAAAACCCACAGGCCGCACAAGGCCTGATCGTGGGCGGGCAGGCGGCGGCCATCCAGTCACAGCTGAGCTATTCACGCGACATGGAGCGTGAGGCCGACAGGGTGGGCTATGGGGTGCTGACCGACGCAGGTTATGACCCGCAAGGTTTTGTCGGCATGTTTGGCAAACTGCAGCAGGCCGCGGGTGTGAATGACAGCGGCGCCTACCCCTACCTGCGCAGCCACCCCTTGACCACCGAGCGCATTGCCGACATGCAAGCGCGCTTGCAACTGAACGGCACGCCTTCACGCCCCTCCATGGACACCGAGCAGGCCATGCTGGCCGCTCGGGCACGGGTGATGTCACAGAACAGTGTGGAAGCCTTGAGGGCCTGGACACTGGACAGCAAGGCCACATCGGCACAGGCAACGCCTGCGCAAAAAGCAGGCGCCTTGTATGCCGCCACCTTGGCCCACCTGCAACTCAGAGACTTCGTTGCGGCCGAGCGAAATTTGCAAAACCTGTCTCAATGGACGTCCCTCCCACCGGCGGCAAGCCGTCTGGTGACTTTGCTAAAAGCCGAAGTGGCTGCCCGACAAGAGCGCTTTGATGTCGCCTTGAGCGTGCTGGAAACTTTGGGCAGCAAGCCGCTGCAGCGCCCTGAATTGATGGCGACCGCGCAAGCATTGTTGCGCCTGCCTTCGCATCCGGCAAGAACGGCCATCACGCAACAATTGCGTGAACAAGTCACACAAGCGCCCTACGATGCGCAAGCCTGGAGCACGCTGGCCAGCATGCTGGCTTTGCAAGCTCAGACGCTGCCATCACTGCGCGCCGAAGGCGAGGCCCAAATGGCCCGCATGGATTGGACCGGTGCGGTAGACCGCTTCAGGGCAGCCCAGGACTGGGCCAGAAACAACCGCCTGCAAGCTGGCGACCACATTGAGGCGACGATTGTGGACACCCGGCTGCGGCAAGTACAAGCCCAAATTCGGGAAATGCAGACCGACCGATGAGTCTCAGGATTGGGCTTCAGATTGTCGTGTGCTCAGCCAACCCGCCCCAAGAACCGCAGCGATGGCCAATGCATCGCTTGCACTGTGTGTTGGCGGCTTGTCAATCCCATACGCTTTTCAAGGCTGCGGTCGCAGGGCTAGCCCATTTGAATCCTTGCACGACACCACGAAACCTCTTTGCCCAGTGAAGCGTGTGGGGATCTGTTCACAGCGTGAAGGCAAGTCAAGCAGAATGAAGGCGCTATGATCGCCGACCTGATACTCAAACACCATGGCCGGAATCCACATCACTGACATCGAAGCCGCCATCAACCACTGGCGCACCAAAAACGGATCCCCAGACGGGGTCACGCTGCCCCGTCAACTGCGCGCATTGGCGGAAGTTTATGCGCTGATGGTTTATTACAAACACGATTTGGCGGACGAGTTCACATTGCCTTTGGCTGCCGCCGAAGCCTGGCAAGACTGGTACGCCAGCACACCAGACACCCCTTGCATTGCGATTTGCTCCACCAGCCAGGGCGATGAGACCTGCAAGGGCTGTGGCCGGAGTTTTGAAGAAGTGCAACTGTGGACCGAAATGACACCGGGCGAGAAGCGTGCCGTTTGGCAGCGCATCACGGTCGATGGCAGCTCATGGCGCTTCAACAAGTACGCCGAGCGCGCGGCAGAAGATCGCCACTGGGCCAAAACGGCTGCCCAGGCGCAGGCTTCGCTCGACTTGAAGCCTGCCGCATAAAGACGGTCCGGACATGGCCTTCATGCCAGCCGGATCACCCATTAATTTGAGGGCACGTTCACTTCCAGCGGATCAATTCAATGTGCACGCTGCCTTTGTCGCTGCTGAAGGTCACGCTGCCCTCCTGCACGGTGGCTTGCAACTGCATGCTGCGCTCAGCCAATTTGGCCAGCTCTTGTGAGCGCTCGGTAGGCACCCGCCAGACCTGCAATTTGTCAAGCCGTGTGAGCTTGGTCTCTATGCCCTTCCACCAAACTTCGGCCGCATGGTTGAAGCAATACAACAACACTTCGTCGGCCTTTTGGCAGGCTTTCATGATCGGCTTGTCTTCGGGCTGACCGACTTCGATCCACATGCGCGTCCGGCCGGTGAAGTCGCGCAAGCTGACATCCGGATCGTCGGGGTCGGACAGGCCTGAGCCAAAAGCCAGCTTGCCGTCGCCGTTGCACACGGCCTGCAATTTGAAGGCGTTGATGGCCAGCCCCAGCAAACGGATCATCATGCGTTCGTCGGTCTCGCTGGGGTGCCGGGCCAGCGTGAGTTGGTGGTCTTCGTAATAACTGTGATCGATGTCAGCGATCGACAGGTTGGCTTTGTAGATGGTGGATTTGAGGGCCATGGTTTCAGTCTTTTCGGGCTAACATTCGCCAGCCCAACAGCTGAACGCCATTGCGCAGGGCAGTAATTTCGCCGCCGTAAATCAATAAAGGGGTCCAGGCTTGTGCAGCTGCCATGCTGGCAGAACGTTGGCCTGCGCGTACGTAGTCACTGGTGGGTGTTTGGCCAGATTTAATTTCGACCGTCTGCAGCAGGCCAGTGCCTGTTTCGTAGACCAAGTCGGCTTCGAGTCCGTTGTTGTCTCGCCAAAAGTGCAAATCGGCGGGTTGCCCCTGATTGGTTCTGTGTTTTAAAAATTCGGTCACAATCCAGTTTTCAAACAAGGCGCCACGGGCGGGATGCAAGCTCAAGTGTTCTGCCTGTCGAATCCCCAGCAGCCAGCAAGCCAGCCCTGTGTCCACAAAATAAAGTTTCGGTGATTTGACAAGGCGTTTGCCAAAGTTGCGGTGGTACGGTGTCAGCAAAAAAAGCACATCGCTGGACTCCAGCACCGACAACC